>NZ_QAIW01000010.1:0-6087 GCF_003061285.1 Stenotrophomonas sp. HMWF003
CGGTCATGCGCCCAGCATAGCGAGGCCGGACGACGACCGCGATGGTCGCCGTCCGGCGTGCGGGGTGCCGGCCGGTGTTACGGGGCGGCGGTCACGCCCAGCTGGTCAAGCACGAACGCATACGATTCGGCCAGTTCGTGGTAGCGCTGGAACCGCCCGGACTTGCCGCCATGCCCGGCCTCCATGTTGGTGCGGAACACGATCGGATGGGTACCGGTGTTGTCATCGCGCAGCTTGGCCACCCACTTGGCCGGCTCCCAGTACTGCACCTGCGAATCCCACAGCCCGGTGCCGACGAACAGCGCCGGGTAGGCCTGCTTCTTGACGTTGTCGTAAGGCGAGTAGCCGAGCATGTAGTCGTAGTAGGCGCGCTGCTCCGGGTTGCCCCACTCGTCGTATTCGTTGGTGGTCAGCGGGATGCTGGCGTCGAGCATGGTGGTGACCACGTCCACGAACGGCACCTGCGCCACCATCACCCGGTAGTCCTGCGGGGCCTGGTTGGCCACCGCGCCCATCAACAGGCCGCCGGCGCTGCCGCCGGACGCGGCCACGCGGTCCTTGGACGCATAGCCCAGCCGCACCAGTTCGCGGGTGACGTCGACGAAGTCGTTGAAGGTGTTCTGCTTCTTCAGCAGCTTGCCGTCCTCGTACCACGCACGGCCCATTTCCTCGCCGCCGCGGATGTGCGCGATGGCATAGACCACGCCGCGGTCGAGCAGGCTCACCACGGTCTGGTTGAAACCGGGGTCCATCGACATGCCGTAGCTGCCATAGGCGTACTGGTACAGCGCCGCAGTCCCGTCCTTCTTGAAACCGTTGCGGTACACCAGCGACACCGGCACCCTGGCGCCGTCACGCGCGGTCACCCAGACCCGCTCGGTGGTGTACTTGGCCGGGTCGTAGCCGAGCACCGGCTGCTGCTTGAGCTGGCGGCGCTCACCGGTGAGGGTGTTGAGCTCGTAGGTGGTGGTCGGGGTGGTCAGCGAGTTGTAGGCGTAGCGCAGCCACGGGCTGTCCGGCTCGGGGTTGGCGGCCAGGCCCATGGAATAGGCCGGCTCGTCGGCCTTGACGTAGTCCTGGCGGCCATCGGGGTACAGCAGGCGGATCCGCTCCAGACCGTTGGAACGCTCGGCGATCGCACTGAAGCCATCGAACAGCTCGAACCCTTCCACCAGCACCGCATCGTCATGCGCCACCCAGTCGGTCCACTGCGAGCGCGCGGTGGCGTCGGTGGGCGCGGTGACGATCTTGAAGTTCTTCGCGCCGGCATCGTTGGTGCGGATCACCCAGCGGCCGTTGAAGTGGTCGGCGTCGTATTCCACATCGCGCGCACGCGGCGCCAGCAGCGTGAATGCCTGCGGGTTGGCGGCCAGGGCATAGCGGGTTTCCGAGCTGACCGTGCTGTGCAGTTCGATGGTGAGGAACTTGTCGTCGCGGGTGCGGCCGACGCCCATGTAGAAGCTGTCGTCCTTCTCTTCGTACACCAGCACGTCGCTGCTGGCCGGAGTGCCCAGCACGTGCTTCTTCACCCGCACGGTGAGCAGGGTGTCCGGATCGTTCTCGACGTAGAACAGGGTGCGGTTGTCGTCGGCCCAGACCACGTTGGGCGACACGTTCTCGATGCGGTCCGGCAGCACCTGCCCGGTGCGCAGGTCCTTGAAGCGGATCACGTACTGGCGGCGGCCGACATCGTCTTCGGCCCAGGCCAGCAGGTGGTTGTCCTGGCTGACGTCGGCATCGCCGACATCGAAGAAGTTCTTGCCCTCGGCCATCACGTTGATGTCCAGCAGGATCTCTTCGGGCGCCTCCATGCTGCCCTTGCGGCGCGCCTGGATCGGGTAGTCCTTGCCGGTTTCGTAGCGGGTGTAATACCAGTAGCCGCGGTCACGCGCGGGCACGCTGGCGTCGTCCTGCTTGATGCGGGCCACGATTTCCTTGTACAGGGTGTCCTCGAGCGGCTTGAGCGGCGCCACCACCTGGTCGGTGTAGGCGTTTTCCGCATTCAGGTAGGCCAGCATCTTCGGATTTTCGCGCTTGTCGTCGCGCAGCCAGTAGTAGTCGTCGGTGCGGGTCGCACCGAACGGCGCCTTGACCGTGTGCGGCTGCTTCTCGGCGTCGGGTGGGGTGAGCGCGGGGGCGGCATGCACGTTGGAGGTCATCAGGCTGGCAACCAGTAAACAAAGGGCGGGTTTCACGAGATAAGGCTCCTTACGGGGGAATGCAATGGCGTCCATGGTCGGCCCCAGTCTGGGCGGGCGTTGGGGCAGCGGCAAGCCTGCCGATCGTCACTGCACCTATCATCGGCAGCATGAGCACCCCTACCCCCACGGCCGCCTACAGCCGCCGCAGCCAGGAAATCGAACCCTTCCACGTGATGTCGCTGCTGGCCCGCGCGCAGGCGCTGGAGCAGGCCGGGCACGACGTGATCCACCTGGAGATCGGCGAACCGGACTTCACCACCGCCGCACCGATCGTGCAGGCCGGCCAGGCCGCCCTGGCCGCCGGCCACACCCGCTACACCGCCGCGCGCGGGCTGCCCGCGCTGCGCGAGGCCATCGCCGGGTTCTACCAGCAGCGTTACCAGCTGCAGATCGATCCCGAGCGCATCTTGATCACGCCCGGCGGCTCGGGCGCGCTGCTGCTGGCCAGCAGCCTGCTGGTGGACCCGGACAGGCACTGGCTGCTGGCCGACCCCGGCTACCCGTGCAACCGCCACTTCCTGCGCCTGGTCGAAGGGGCCGCGCAACTGGTGCCGGTGGGCCCACAGACGGCCTACCAGCTCACCCCCACGCTGATCGAGCAGCACTGGAACGCGGCCAGCGTGGGCGCGCTGGTGGCCTCGCCGGCTAACCCGACCGGCACGGTGCTCTCTGCGCCGCAGCTGGCCGGGTTGTCGCAGGCGCTGAAGGCGCGCGGCGGCCACCTGGTGGTGGACGAGATCTACCACGGCCTCACCTACGGCATGGACGCGGCCAGCGTGCTGCAGGTAGACGACGACGCCTTCGTACTCAACAGCTTTTCCAAGTACTACGGCATGACCGGCTGGCGGCTGGGCTGGCTGGTCGCCCCACCGCAGGCGGTGCCGGACCTGGAGAAGCTCGCGCAGAACCTGTACATCAGCGCCTCCAGCATCGCCCAGCACGCCGCGCTGGCCTGCTTCACCCCGGAGAGCATGGCCATCTTCGAACAACGCCGCGCTGCCTTCCGCGAACGCCGCGACTACCTGCTGCCGGCGCTGCGCGCCCTGGGCTTCCGCATCGAAGTGGAGCCCGAAGGCGCCTTCTACCTGTACTGCGACGTCAGCGCCTTCACCGATGACGCGCAGGCGTTCTGCGCGCACTTCCTGGAAACCCAGCACGTGGCGTTTACCCCGGGCCTGGATTTCGGGCACTACCGCGCCAACCAGCACGTAAGGCTGGCCTACACGCAGGACGTAGCGCGCCTGGAAGAAGCCGTGGCGCGCATTCGGCGTGGGCTGGAGACGTGGGTGCGGTGAGACGGTAAAAGCTCTGAAAGCCGCGAGTCCCGCGATTGCCGCCAACCCACCCGTACCCGACCCAGCCAGCAAACGCACGCACTCGCCGCTGTTGACGTTGATCGGGATTTGGACTTGCAGTTGCCGTCCGCTTAAAAAAATCCGCCGAAGGGGAACAAAAAAACGCCACGCATTGCTGCGTGGCGCTGAAACTGGGGTGGAGCCAACCTGACGCCCCACCACCCGGAGGCGGACCGAAGTTGCCTTCGGCTATTCCCTGCGGCTACCGGGCCGATGGGGCATCCCAGCAGTCGAGCACCGCTCGACTCTACCGCAACTGCTCCCACAGGAAGCTATAGGCCAATGCCGACATGTGCGCGGCCTGCGCATTGTTGGCCGCGCCGCCGTGACCGCCTTCGATATTCTCGTAGTAGGTCACGTCCTTGCCGGCCTCGATCATCTTCGCGGCCATCTTGCGAGCATGGCCCGGATGCACCCGATCGTCACGCGTGGATGTCGTGAACAGCACCGGCGGGTAGGTCTTCTTCGCATCGAACAGGTGGTACGGCGAGAAGGTCTTGATGAACTCCCAGTCGGCCGTGTCCGGATTGCCGTATTCGGCCATCCACGACGCACCGGCCAACAGGTGGCTGTAGCGCTTCATGTCCAACAGCGGCACCTGCACCACCACCGCCCCGAACAACTCCGGATACTGGGTGAGCATGTTGCCGGTAAGCAGGCCACCGTTGCTGCCGCCCTGCACGCCCAAATGCTTGGCCGAGGTGATCTTGCGGCTGACCAGATCGCGGGCGACCGCGGCCATGTCTTCATAGGCCTTGTGGCGGTTCTGCTTCAGCGCCGCCTGGTGCCAGCGCGGGCCGTACTCGCCGCCACCGCGGATGTTGGCCACCACGTACACGCCGCCCTTCTCCAGCCACGCCCGGCCCATGCCGCCCGAGTACGACGGGGTCAGCGAGATCTCGAAGCCGCCGTAGCCGTACAGCAGCGTCGGGTTGGACCCGTCCCGCTTCATGTCCTTGGCATGCACCACGAAGTACGGCACGCGGGTGCCGTCCTTGCTGGTGGCGAAGTGCTGCTCGATCACCTTGCCCTCGGCATCGAAGAACGCCGGCATGGTCTTGAGCACTTCCGGCTGCTTGCCGATCTCGGCAATGGCCAGCGTGGTCGGGGTGAGGTAGTCGGTGACGGTCATCCACACCGCGTCGCTGTCATCGGCATCCACCGCACCCACGGCCACGGTGCCGAACGCCGGCGCGCCGGTGAACTCGCTCTTCTTCCAGCCGCTGTCGGTCGGGGTGAGCACGCTCAGGCGGCTCTTCACGTCGTCCAGCACGTTGAGCACCAGGTGGTTCTTCGTCCAGCTGCTGCCGGCCAGCGAGGTGGTCGCGGTGGGCGCGAACAGCACGTCAAAGTCGCGCTTGCCGGCCAGGTAGTCGTCCAGCCTGGTGACCAGCAGCGAACCGGCGGTGTAGGTCTTGCCGCCCACCGTCCACGCATCGCGCAGCTCCAGGGTCAGCCACTGCTTGCGCAGGCCCTTCTCGGCCGAGTTCGGCGCGTCGATCTTGGTCAGCGTGCCGTCGTCGGCGCGCAGGTAGACCTCGTTGTTGTAGAAGGCCAGCGTGCGGCTGACCAGGTTGCGCTCGTAGCCGGGCGTGTCGTCGTGCATGGCCGCGATGTACATGTCTTCGGGCTTGCCTTCGTACACCACGCTGGCACTCGCCATCGGCGTGCCGCGCTTCCACAGCTTGGCCACGCGCGGGTAGCCCGAGGTGGTCATCGTGCCGGTGCCGAAATCGGTGTAGACAAACACCGTGTCGCGGTCGATCCAGTTCAACCCGCCCTTGGATTCGGGGCGGAAGAAGCCGTCCTTGATCCAGGTCTTGTTGGCCAGGTCGAACTCGCGGGTGACATCGGCGTCGGCGCCGCCGCGCGACAGCGCGATCAGGCAACGCGAATAGTCCGGGCGCAGGCAGTCGGCGCCGTGCCAGACCCAGTTCTCACCCTCGGCCTTGTTCAGGGCATCCAGGTCGAGCACGGTTTCCCAGGTCGGCGAGGCCTTGCGGTACTCGGCCAGCGTGGTGCGGCGCCACAGGCCGCGCTCGTGCTGCTTGTCCTTCCAGAAGTTGTAGTAGTAATCACCAATCTTCTGCACGCCGGGAATCTTGGCGTCCGAATCGAGCACCTCGCGGATGCTGGCTTCCATCTGCTTGAACGCCGGGGTCTGGGCCAGGCGGCCTTCCGACTTGGCGTTCTGCTGCTTGACCCAGTCCAGCGACTTCTCGCCGGTGACGTCTTCGAGCCACGCGTACGGGTCGGCGGGAGTTTCAGCAGCCATGGCAGTACCTACCGCACCGGCGGTGATCAGGCCTGCCATCAGGCAGGCGGAAGCGATTTTGGACATTGCAGCTCCAGGCGGACATAAGCTCCGGACGCTATCACACCGCCCGGCCGGGGCTCCCGTGTCGAAGGTCAGGGCGCGCGACCCGGGCCGGAACGCGGCTGCGGCGGCGGGCCTGCGGGCCACGGCGACGGCCACTGCGGCGGCGCAGCAGTGCCTTCGGCAGGCGGAACCGGTACAGGCTCCACCAGGC
>NZ_QAIW01000105.1:0-8457 GCF_003061285.1 Stenotrophomonas sp. HMWF003
CGGCACGCTTCTGCACGGCCGACCGGCAGTGGTGTGTGCGCACCGCCCGCGAGGGCGACGAGCAGGCGTCGCAGCTGGAGATCGAGCACCACCTGCCCGGTGCGGCCGAGCCGCATACCTGGTTCATCCCGCTGGATACCGCCGGTGCCGACGCCACCGGCACCGATACGCCATGGCCGTTCATCGTGCGCCTGGCGCCCGGGGCCGACGCGGGGCAGAGGCCGACCGACCCGCAGCAGGCGGCCCTGGAAAACGTCCTGGTGGGCGTGCAGCGCAGCGTGACCACGATGTACTCCGGCGGGGATGCCGGCGCGTCCACCCTGGTGCTGAGCCGTATCCGCCACATGGACGATGGCATCCAGATCGATCCGGACGTACTGACGCTGCCCGCGGACGGCCACGCCATGATCCGTGCCTGCTTCGGTGAACAGGACACCGCCCGGCGCGCGGGCGCCTGCCATGACCAGTACAGCTTCGCCGGCGTGCTGCGCCTGGACCCGGCCGGGCAAGGCATGCCGGTGCTGCGCTACACCACCACCGCCACCCGTTTCCCGGCAGGGGCGTCGCGGCTGCAGGATTCCCAGGCGCGCGCACCGCTGCGCAAGCAGGACCTGCGCACCCAGACCGACCGGACCTGCTCCTACCAGCGGGTGCTGCGCTTCGATGGCGGCCGCTACCAGCCGGATACGCCGCTGCCCGAGTGCGGTGAGTTCACCGCGCTCTAGGCGATGACCGCCGCGCCGGCGGCCCTCCATGCCTTCCGGCACGGCGCAAATCGTCATGGAGCCACGCTATAGTGGCCGATCAATGCGGTGCCCGCTTTCGCGCCCGGGCTGTCTGGCGCGTCGTACCTGACCTATTCCATGACTGCTGAAACCACTACCCCCCCGGCGCAGGCCCAGGCCGCCGGCCCGCTGTTCTACCGCCAGCCGCTGCCGCTGCAATCGGACAAGCACGCCAATTGGCGCCTGGTGCAGGGCACCGTGGCCTTTGCGGCCGAAACCAATGCCATTCCGGCCGTGGTGGGCGAGTTCGGCCTGGCGGCCCAGCATTTCCCGATCCTGTTCACCGGCAAGGACGCTGCGCCGATCGTGGCCGTGGGCCTGGCCCGCAGCAATCTGTTCATCGACGGCGACAAGTGGGCCGAAGACACCTACGCCCCCGCCTACGTGCGCCGGTACCCGTTCGTGTTCATGCAGGCCGATACCAACGGTGACTACCTGCTGGCCATCGACGCCGAAGCCGAGCATGTCAACAAGGGCACCAGTGACGAAGGCGAGCCCCTGTTCGTGGACGGCAAGGCCACCGAACTGGTCGATAACGCCATGCGTTTCTGCGGCGATTTCACCCGCGAGCACGAGGCAACCCGTCAGTTCACCGCAGCAATCCTGGCCCAGGACCTGCTGGTGGAGCGCAGCATCGATGTGACCCTGAACAACGGGGAGCAGATGTCGGTGAACGGGTTCCACGTGGTCGACGTGGAAAAGCTGTCCAAGCTGCCCGATGACATCGTGCTGGCCTGGCACCGCAATGGCTACCTGGCGCTGGTGCACCACCACCTCAGCTCGCTGTCGCGCTTCAACGCGCTGGTCCAGCGGCAGAGCCTGCAGGCCGCCGCCAAGGCCTGATCGCCGCAGCCAGGGCGATGCATCACGACGGCGACCGCAGGGTCGCCGTTTTTGTTAGGTTCTTCGCCCATACGCTGGGCAGGCAGAAAGGTGCTTTTACGCTTTTCGGGCGCGGCCGTCGGCGGGTCGGGCGCTGGGTCCCCATGCCCTTGGAGGCGAAATAAAGGGGGAGGTGGCGGCCGCAGGCCGACGCCGGAGGACATTCGCCGGATAGGGCATGGGGACCCAGCGCCCGACCCACCGACAGCGCTAGAAAATCCTGGCTTCCCCTACTCACCGCAAGCCGAGCCCCGTAGCGGCCGGTAGGCTCCTGGGCAAAATAAAGGAGGAGGCCGCCAGGCCGGGGGACATTTGCACCAGGGGCCTACTGGCTGCTACGGGGCCCTCACGCTCGCGACCGACCCAGCTCACTCTGCGAGGTTCCCTGCAATGTGCCGCGGGCCAGTGCGACCGGGTCTTAGGCAGAAAATCGATATGCATATCCCGGGCAGTCATTTCCCGGGCAGGGGCGTATTCAGCAAACTGGCGCGCCTTCCGGTCCCCCTGTGGCAATGGCTTGCCGCACCGGAACGTTGTCCCTTACCCAGGAACCTGTATGTCTCTGCTTCGTCGTCCGCTGCGCCTGCGGCCTTTGGTCGTGTCCCTGTTGCCCCTGCTTGCCGCCAGCCCGTTCGCGCATGCCGCCGATGGCCCGGCGCCCACCGAACTGGAGGCGGTCCGGATCACCGGCTCGCGCATCCCCCGCGCCAGCGTGGAAGGGCCCTCGCCGGTCACCGTGATCACCCAGCAGCAGATCGAGGCGCAGGGCTACCGCAGCGCCTTTGAAGCGCTCAGCGCGCTGACCGAGAACACCGGCAGCGTGCAGGGCGAAGACTTCGGCAACACCTTCACCCCGGCTGCCAACACCATCAACCTGCGCGGGCTCGGCCCCAACCGCACCCTGGTGCTGGTCAACGGCCGCCGCCAGTCCGACTACCCGCTGGCCTACGAAGGCTCGGTCAACGTGGTGAACCTGGCCAACATCCCCAGCGCGCTGATCGACCGCATCGAGGTGCTCACCGGCGGCGCGTCGGCCGTGTACGGCTCGGACGCCATCGCCGGCGTGGTCAACATCATCCTGAAGAAGTCCTACGAGGGCGTTGGCATCAACGTCAAGGCCGGTACCACCGAGCAGGGGGGCGGCGACAACCAGCGCCTGCAGGTGGTGGGCGGCAGCACCGGTGACCAGTGGGAGGCGATCTTCGGGCTGGAAATCGCCAACCGCAAGGCGATCTACGGCTCGCAGCGCGACTTCATGGATTCGCTCACCGACGACCCGCGCGGGGTCACCCCGCTGGCCACCGGCGTGGCCTACCGGCGCAATGCCAGCACCAACAGCTACATCGATCCCGGTGCCGCCGGCTGCGATGCCAGTAGCGGCCTGTACGGCGGCAGCGTGTTCCGCGCGCAGAATCCGCGCCAGGGCTGGTACTGCGGCAGCAATGAAGCAGCGGCCACGTTCTGGACCGTGCAGACCGAGAAGCGCAACATCGATGCGTACAGCGCGCTGACCTGGCACCTCAACGACCGCCAGGAACTGTTCGCCGACGTGGCCATCGGCACGGCGCGGATCTACAACAACACCCGCGCGCCCAGCTGGACCTCGTCGCGCAACTACTTCTACAACCAGAACAGCGGGCAGCTGGAAAGCTGGTACCGCCGCTTCGCCCCCGAAGAGATCGGCGGCGTGCAGCGCAATGCCAACCGCTTCCTGGAGTCGTCGTGGTCGTTCAACGTGGGCGCGCGCGGCAGCCTGGGTGCCAGCGACTGGGATTATGAAGCGGCCTACAGCCGCTCGCGGTATGAAAACCGCACGCGCCGACCGGTGCTGCTGGCCGGCATCAACGACTACCTGCTGGGTCCGAAGCTGG
Organism: Stenotrophomonas sp. HMWF003; assembly: GCF_003061285.1. Classification (NCBI taxonomy): domain Bacteria; kingdom Pseudomonadati; phylum Pseudomonadota; class Gammaproteobacteria; order Lysobacterales; family Lysobacteraceae; genus Stenotrophomonas; species Stenotrophomonas sp. HMWF003. The sequence goes on from NZ_QAIW01000105.1 coordinate 3,539, forward strand.
GCACGCGCAATGGCGTGGACGTGTATGCGCCCGATCCTGCGCGGCTGTACCAGCCGCTGACTCCGAACGAGTACGAGACCCTGTCGTCCACCCAGGAGAGCCGCAACGCGGCCTGGCTGCAGGCGGCCACCTTCAGCGTGAACGGGCAGCTGTTCGACCTGCCGGGCGGCCGTGCGGCGCTCGCCGCCGTGGTCGAAGCAGGCAGCCAGGGCTACCGCAACCGTCCCGATCCGGCCCTGGCCACCGGCGAGTTCTGGAACACCAGTGCCGGCATTCCGTCCGGCGGCGAGCGCGACCGCTATGCCGCCGGTGTCGAGCTGCAGCTGCCCCTGCTGGAGCGCCTGACCGCCACCGTGGCCGGTCGCTACGACCAGTACCGCGCTGCCGGTGACCATATCGGCAAGGCCACCTGGAGCACCGGCCTGGAGTTCCGCCCGTTCGACAGCCTGCTGCTGCGCGCCAGTGCCGCCACCAGCTTCCGCGCGCCGGACATGAACTATGTGTTCGCCAGCGAAACCCGCGGCTACAACCCGGGCATGACCGATTACTGGCGCTGCCGCACCGCCGGGCAGGCGTATGACGACTGCGACTACAGCGGCCTCTCGATCGACTACACCAGCGGCGCCAATCCGCAGCTGCAGCCGGAGACGGCCAAGTCGTACGGAGTGGGCCTGGTGTGGTCGCCGACGGCGAACCTGGATTTCACCGCCGACTACTACGACATCCGCATCGACGATGAAGTAACCAACCTGGATTCGTCGCGGATCCTGCGCGATGAGGCCGATTGCCGCCTGGGCCAGACGGTGGGCGGCGATGCCCGCGACATCAACTCGGCACAGTGCCAGGACGCGCTGGCGCGGGTGATCCGCAACCCGGCCGACGCGGCGGTGCAGCCCAACCAGGTGACCCGCGTGCTGATCAACCCGATCAACGCAGCGTCCGAATCGGTACGCGGCATCGACCTGAAGGCCACCGCGCGCTGGGATGCGGGCCGCTACGGCCGGTTCTCCACGCGGCTGGCGTACTCGCTGGTGATCGACCATGAGTACCGCCAGTTCGCCGAGGATGACGTGGTGGACCAGCGCAACTCGCTCGATTCCAACCAGTGGCGCAGCAAGGTCAACGGCAGCGTGACCTGGGCGATCAACGACTGGACCGCCACCTTGTACGGCATGCGCTACGGCTCCCTGCCCAAGAGCGATGGCAGCGGTCGCATCGCGCCGTACATGACCTACAACGCCAGCCTGTACCGCACGCTCACCGAGAATGCGAGCGTGGGCCTGATCGTCAACAACCTGCGCGACAGCCGCCCACCGGCCGACAAGAATGGCGGCGGCTGGCCGTTCTACCCGGTCGGCAACTACGACCCGTACGGGCGCCAGTTGTGGCTGGAATTCGACTACCGCTTCCTGTAACGCGGACGCGTGTGCGGCGCACCGGGGCCCGGCATTGCCGGGCCCTTTCTGCATGCGCCGGCGCGGTCACGCAGGGGCTGACGATGACCGCGTGCGCCAGCGCTGTGGCGTCACTGGCGTATGCTGCGTCGCTGCCATGGATGCACCGTGGCGTGGATAAGGAGTGTGATGATGCCTGTTGTGTACCGACCTGCCGTACCGGCCGATGCCGCGGCCTGCATCGACCTGCGCGGGCGCACGCGCGAGAACGCGTTTTCCGCTGAACAACTGGCCGCGCTTGGCATCACCGTGGAGAGCTGGGCCGCGGGCATCGCCCAGGGAGGCTTTCCAGGGCATGTGGCCGAGGCCGATGGCGCCCTGGTGGGCTACTGCTTCGGCGACCGCGACAGTGGCGAAATCATCGTGCTGGCGCTGCTGCCGGCGTGGGAAGGCAAGGGCATCGGCAAGGCGTTGCTGGCACGGATGGTGGACGACTTCCAGCGATGGGGCATGGAGCGCCTGTTCCTGGGCTGCGCCGCCGATCCGACCGTTCGCTCGCACGGCTTCTATCGGCACCTGGGATGGCGACCCACCGGCGAGATCGACGATCTGGGCGATGAGGTACTGGAACTGCACCTGCGCGCGTAACCGCGACACTGCACGGGTATGGCTGCTTCCACGCATGCGTGGGTAGGGACACCACGCAGTGACGGTGATGCGCAACGTGTGTCCCGATTTTCCCACGGCGAAGGCGCGATGCTGGCGGCAGGTTCTGGAGGCTGCCGATGCGAACTGTTCCTTGTCGTTCCCTGTTGCGTGCCCGCGGGTGGTGGTTGCTGGCCCTGTTGCCGGTTTCCGCAATGGCGGCTCCATCGCCGCCGCCACCGGCGCCCCCGGTGCAGCAGATCCATAAATGCCGGGTTGCCGGGGTGGCCACGTTCCAGCGTCACGCCTGCGCCGAGGGGCAGGCAGAACAGGCCTGGGAAGTGGATGTGGTGCCGGCCGAGCGCCAGCATGCCGCCCGGATCGAGGCGATCCGGCGCGAACTGCAGGCACGCAAGCGTGCGCAGGAACCGCAGCGCCGGCCGCCGGCGGATCCGCGTCCGCGCCGCAGTACTTCGCCACGCGGTCGAACGCGTGGGCCGGTGGGCGCGGTCATCGCGCTTCATCATCAGCCGCGCATGTGCGCGAAGGCGAAGCGCCAACGCGATGTCGCCTACCGGAAGGCAGGCATGTCGCGCAGCTTCGCCCTCAGCCGGCGCATGGACGACGCCGTATTCGATGCGTGCCGCTGAGTGTCCCTTGGCTATCTGGACGGCTGGGTCATCAGGTACCGTGCCAGTGCATCGAAGGCGGGCAGGGTGGTGGGGTCGTTGGCGCTGTTGCCGGCCACGGGATGGGATCCGAAGCGGGCGATCACCACCTTGGCGGCAGGATCGATATACAGCGCCTGGCCGTGCACGCCGCGCGCCATGTACGCGCCATGCGGGTTGTGGCTGACCCACCACATGCCACGGTAGCTCCAGCCCGGCAGCAAGGTGTAGCCGGCCGTGGCGAAGGCGCGCTTGTCACCGCCCGCCCGGATACGCGCGATGGCGGCGGCGGGTATGACCTGCTGCCCGTTGCGGCGGCCGTCCTGCAGCAACAACTGGCCGAGCCGGGCCATATCACGCAGCCCGGCATTGAAGCCGCCGCCGGCGAACGGCGTGCCGCTGGAATCGACGGTGTAGTACGCATCCTGCTCGGCGCCCAGCCGGGTCCAGATGCGCTCGGACAACAGCGTGGAAACGGGCTTTCCGGTGCGTCGCGCGATGATCCAGCCCAGGGTATCGGTGTTGATTGTCTTGTAGCCGAACGCCTCGCCGTGGCGGCCCTGCTTCTGCACGGTCTGCAGGTAGTCGTAGTAGCTGCGTGGACCGGTGTAGCCCGGCGCGGGCGGCAGCGTGCTGCCGGCGGCGGCGTACTGCCAGACTTCGGCGTTGGGGTCGGCATAGTCTTCGCTGTAGCGCAGGGCCGTGGTCATTTCCAGCACCTGCTTGACCGTGGCATCGCCGAAGGCACTGTGCGCCAGCTCCGGAATGATCGCACCCACGGTCTCGTTCTCATCCAGCACGCCCTCGGCGACCAGCATCTCGCCGAGCAGGCCGGTGATCGATTTGGTGACGGACATCGCGCCGTGCTGGCCGTCGGGCTGCAGGCAGCCGGCGTAGCGCTCGTACACCACAACGCCGTCGTGCAGCACGATGATGCCGTCGGTGTAACTGGCCTGCAGCGATTCGGCCCAGGTCATGCGCGTGCGTGTGTTCAAGGGCGTGAACGGCAGCGCGTCGATGGCCGCGTCCAGCCGCTGGGGCAGCGGCACCGCCGCCCCCGGCCCGCGGCTGACGCCTACGGTGGGCATCAACTGGCGGAAGTGGCAGGCGGTCCAGCGCAGCTTGGGGAAGGCGAAATAGTCGCTGTCGGTGTAGCGGATGCGCTTGGCTTCCGGCGGTGGGAAGCCCTGCATCCAGCCCAAGGTGCCCGGATCCGATGCCGCGGCGTCCGGCGGTGTCGCGCTGGCCGGGGCGCCGTGGGCGGCAGGCAGCAGCACCAGCGCGCACAGCAGCGTGCATGCTGCTGCCAGCCGCCGCTGCGCGCGCGGAAAGTACAAGCGGGTGGAAGTCGCCATGGCCATGTCCTTGTGCGCTACGTCGTTCGTAGAGGCACAGGGTACTGCACCGTGCGCAGACACAGGTCAGGGCGCGGCGGTAGCAACAGGATGGGGGCGGAAAGCCGCGATGATGCCAGCCGCGACGCGGCAGGCTCCCTGCGGGGGCAGGGAGCCGCGTGGCTTACGGGTTGCTGGATTCGCCCGTGGGCGCCGGTGCGACGGCCGGTGCGCTGCTCTCCGGCGTGGGCAACGACAACGCCGGGTTGCCCTGCTGGGCCTGCAGTGCCTGGATGCGCTGGTTCAGCGCGTCCAGCTGGCTGTGGCTGCTGCGCAGGTCGGTGCTGAGCGATACCGCCTGCTGCTTGGCCTGCTGGATCGAACTGCTGACCTGCAGCGACTGCTGGCGTTGCAGTTCGGCTTCCTGCTGCAGGCTGCGCAGGCGCTGTTCGTTGAAGGCCACCAGGTTCTCGGTGTAGCGTTTGCCGGCTTCCAGGCGCGTGGTGTCGATGTACACCTGGGCCAGTTCTTCGGTCTGCTGCACGAAGGTGCGGTACACCTTTTCGGCGTTGTCCACCGAATCGGTCTTGATCACGCGCCAGAAATCCTTGTCGTGGAACAAGGCGGCGTAATACTGCAGCGTGGTGGTGTTGAACAGCAGGCTGGCGCCGTAGCTGCCGTTGTAGGTGGTACGCAGTTCGGTCAGCTGTTTTGAATCGACCAGCTGGCGAAGTTCATCCACCGTGTTGCGGACCACCGGGGCGCTGCGCGCCGGCTCGGTGGGCTCGCCCTTGGGCGCGCGCGCGGCCAGTGCCTGCGGCACCAGGCCCAGCGACAGCAGCACCAGGCTGCCCACGAGCAGGCGCTGGCGGGTGGAA
>NZ_QAIW01000105.1:8487-10930 GCF_003061285.1 Stenotrophomonas sp. HMWF003
GCATCCTGCCCGCGCGCGCTGCGGCAGCCCTCAATACACCAGCTGGGCGGGGTTGCACTGCACTGCCTGCAGGTGCACGTCGGTGCGGCCCAGTTCCAGCCCCAGCACCAGCGCCAGGGTCTGGGTCAGCAAGGTGCCCACGCCGTTGAGCAGGGGCTTGAGCAGGCCTTCCAGCACCGGCCGCAACAGCGTGCACAGCAACCCGCTGCAGGCCACGCTGTTGGTGCCCGGGTCGGTGACGCTGCCGCTGCCCTGGTAGTTGTCGAGCATGCCGGCCGGGGCGGTCTGCAGGTACGAGGCCAGGTTGTTTTTCACGCAGCTGTTGTAGGCCAGCAGCGCGCTCACCAGGCCGCTGCAGCGGTTGATCACCAGTCCCCCCAGCAAGGTGCCGAGCAGGCCATCGAGCAGGCCCAGGCCCTGGCCGGTGACCACCGCGCGGTAGCCGTCCCATGCCGGGCCGTCCTTGTAGCAGGTGACCAGGCCGCAGGCATACGGAACGCCCTTGGGCACCTGCCAGTCGCCGAACGCCTCGATGCCCTGCGCCGTGGACCCGTTCCGCAGCAGGGCGATGGTCTTATCCACGTCATAGAGCCCGTTGCCGGGGTTGGCCGCCTTCAGGAAGCGGTCGGCCATCTGGTTGGCGGTGTCGGCGTTCTGCATGCCCTTCGACGCGGGGTTGAGCATGCCGCTGAGCACGCGCAGCAGTTCGCGGACCAGGTCGTTGACCGCGGTGCCGATCTGCGCGCCGTTGATCCAGGTCGACCTGGTTTCGCCCGGTGAAAGCGTCAGCGTTTCATCGTGGGTGAGCGCGTTGAGCTTGATCTGGTCGTTGATCAACGGCGCGCCAAGCAGGGTGAGCAGCTGTTCATTCTGCAGGCTGGCGTCGCAGACGTTGCGCGTGGAGAACTGCGTGGCGGCATCCACCTTGCCCACGCACGCGCGCAGCACCGAGGACTCGACGCGGATGGTGGCGGTTGCCGGTTGCGCGGCGCACTGCAGCCCGGTCAGGGTCCCCATGGCATTGGTGACATCGGCATACACCGGCAGGCGCAGGCGGATGCCAAGCGCTGTCAGTACCTTGCCGAGGCCCAGCGACAGGTTGTTGCTGTCGATGTCCACTTTGACCCGCACCTGCGCGTTGTAGGCGCGGGCGCCGGCGCCGCCAATGGCGATGGAAGGGGGCTCGATGACGGCTGTCTGCGCCTGCACCAGGCCGAGGATGCTGAGGTTGTTGACTGCCACGCCACGGCCGCCGTTGGCGATGCTGATACTGGTGGTGATCAGGTCCAGCGCGTTGACCTCGGCCTGAAGGGCCGCCGATGCGGGACCGTCGGGCGCCACGATGCTGCCGAACAGGCCGCTGCCGGCCGCGTTGCTGCCCAGCTGCAGGTTGAGCTGGTTGATGTCGAGCTTGGCCGCCAGCGCGTCCTTGAGTGCGCGCAGATCCACATGGGCCACGCCGCTCTGGTTGAGCACGCTGGCGGTGGCATCCAGCAGCTGCCCCAGCGACACCTTGTGCGCGGCCAGCAGGGCATTGAAATCGCCGACGCTGATGTTGGCATCCACCGGAATGCCCAGCGCCTGGAGCAATCCGCCGGGGGTGACTTTCGCTTGAGCCAGGCCGTCGTAGCCGAGCAGGGTGGTCTGGTCGAGGTCCACCCCGACCAGTTTCAGCACGCCGCCGAGCGGCGTGTTGCCGTTCACCCGCAGCAGCTGCGAGCCTACGCTGAACACCGCCAGGGGCGGTGCGCGCGTGGCCACGGCCTGCGCGCGCACCTGCGGCAACCCGCGGGTCTGGCCGAAAAACGGCAGCACGGGGCGTTCGGCGATGACCTTGACCGCGTTGACGGGCGCCGGGGCGGTGCCGATGAAGTGGTCGGCGCTGGCGTGGCCGGGGTTCCACACCCCACAGCTGACCTGCAAGGTGCCGGGGAAGCGATTGGCGGCGAGCGCGTTGCTGCGCGCCGCCGCATTGTCGGCACGATTGGCGGTGCACAGGTCCAGGCGTTGAGCGCCGGCCAGGGCCGACAGGTCGGCGATTTTCTGCACGTCGCGCTTGGCCCAGTACAGGTAGCCGATTTCCACCAGGCCGAGCATCGTGACCAGACCCAGCATCACCAGCATCATCGTCACCGACATGCCGCCGCGCTGGCGGCAGGGCGATGGCAGGACAGGGCGGGGCGATCGTGACCGGTTCATGGGATCACTCTCCGTTGCCGTCACCAGTGACTTGCTTGCGGACGCTGGTGTCGAGGAATTCGGGGATCGGGTGGGTGAAGCTTTCCAGGTAGCGCGCGTAGCTGAGCGAGGCCTGGTCGCCGAGGATGGGCAGGCGCGGGCCGGCGCTGGCGCCACTGGCCTGCAACTGCAGCAGGGCGCGGGTGGTGTCGCCGATCTGCGGCCGCGTGGGCAGCGGTTGCGCCAGCGGAGCACCGGCGGGCAA
>NZ_QAIW01000106.1:0-1620 GCF_003061285.1 Stenotrophomonas sp. HMWF003
GCGGTACACCGTGCGCGCCGACGCCGACCACGGCAGCAGCATCGACAACAGGGCCAACGCGGCAGGCAGGGTCGGTTTCATGGGCTCGGATCGGGGCACGGAAGGGTGCGGCGCGATCATCCGGCCCCGGCTGCGAACCGAAGGTGAATACCGGGCCGGCCACCACGGCAGGCCCGGTACCAGGGTCAGCGGCTGCCGCCGATCAGGCGCTTGGCCGCATAGCCCAGGCCCAGCAGCAGGAACCACAGCGGGCTGATCGCCAGCGCGTACAGGGTGTCCGGCTGCAGGGTGAGCAGCACCAGCACGAACACGAAGAACGCCAGGCAGACCCCGCACATGAAGACGCCGCCCGGCATCTTGAACCTGGACGCCGCGTGCAGCTGCGGGCGACGGCGGCGGTACACGATGTACGAACACAGGATCAGCGACCACACGAACATGAACAGTACGGCCGCCAGCGTGGTGACCAGCGTAAAGGCGGTAACCAGGTTGGGGATCAGGTAGATCAGCATGGTGCCCAGCAGCAGGCAGATGCACGAGAACAGCAGGCCCCGTGCCGGTACCGCCGCCCGCGACAGGCGCGCGAAGAAGCTCGGGGCGTGCCGTTCTTCGGCCAGCCCGTACATCATGCGGCTGGTGGAGAAGATGCCGCTGTTGGCCGACGAGGTGGCCGAGGTGAGCACCACGAAGTTGATCAGGCTGGCCGCAGCCGGAATGCCGGCGAGCACGAACAGCTCCACGAACGGGCTCTTGCCCGGCACCACTTCGCGCCAGGGGGTGACGGCCATGATCGCGATCAGCGCCAGCACGTAGAACACGATGATGCGCACCGGGATGGAGTTGATCGCCTTGGGCAGGTTGCGCTCGGGATCGGCGGTTTCAGCGGCGGTGGTGCCGACCAGTTCAATGCCGACGAAGGCGAACACCGCGATCTGGAAGCCGGCGAAGAACCCGGCCATGCCCATCGGGAACAGGCCGCCGTCGTTGTACAGGTTGGCGAACGAGGCCTGGTGGCCCGACGGCGAGGTGAAGCCCCACGCCACCAGCCCGAAGCCGGTGATGATCAACGCGCAGATGGCGATGATCTTGATGAGCGCGAACCAGAACTCCATTTCACCGAACAGCTTCACCGTGACCAGGTTCAGGCTGAGCAGCAGGATCACGCACAGCAGCGCCGGTATCCAGGGCGCCAGTTCGGGAAACCAGAACTGCGCATACGCGGCGATGGCGATCACGTCGGCGATGGCGGTGATGATCCAGCAGAACCAGTAGGTCCATCCGCAGAAGAATCCGGCCCAGGGCCCGAGCAGGTCGGTGGAGAAGTCGATGAACGACTTGTACTCCAGGTTGGACAGCAGCAGCTCGCCCATCGCGCGCATCACGAAGAACAGCATCGCGCCGATGATCAGGTAGACCAGCACGATGGAGGGGCCGGCCAGGCTGATGGTCTTGCCCGAGCCCATGAACAGGCCGGTGCCGATGGCACCCCCGATGGCGATCAGCTGCAGGTGGCGGTTGGACAGGCTGCGCCGGAGGTGTTCCGGCGGCACGGCGGGATCGGTCATGGGCGGGGCCAGCAGGGCGAAGGCTCTGAACATAGAAGACCGCTGGCCGCTGCGC
>NZ_QAIW01000107.1:0-1889 GCF_003061285.1 Stenotrophomonas sp. HMWF003
GTCGCCGCGCGGCAACAGCGCGGTGGGACCGGTGTCGGTGAAGCGCTCATAGGCCGTCCCGTCCGGCGCACGCGCGCCACGCACCCGCGACACGAACAGGGTCTGCTCGAAGTCGTGCTCGTCCACGCCGATGCCCAGCGCCTCGCGCACGCCACTGCGGGTGCCGTCGGCGCCCACCACCAGCCGCGCGAGCAGGCAGCGCTCGCCGCTGTCGTCGGCGATGAACACCTGGCGGTACCCGTCGACGGTAGCGCCCAGCCGCACGAAGCGCGCCGGGCGGTAACGGGTAAGGTGCGACAGCCCCTGCAGGCAGGTTTCCAGCGCGCTGCCGAAATCACGCGCCACCACCACCTGGCCGAACCACGGCCGCTGGTACTGCGCGGCGTCCATCTGCACCCGGCCGAAATCGCCGGCGCGGCTGACATGGATGCGGGTGATCGCGCCGGGCGCGGTGCCCAGCCGCTGCATCACGCCCAACGCGGTGAGGGCGTTGACCGTGGCCGCGGCGAAGCTGAGGTTGCGCTGGTCGAACACCGTCGGCAGGTTTCCGGCCGGGGTGGCCTCGACCAGCCCGACGTCGCGCCCGGCGCGGTCCAGCGCAATGGCCAGGCTGGCACCCACCAGCCCGCCGCCCACGATCACTACGTCATGTCGTTCACTCATGCCGCCATGATAAGCGCTGGGCCGTTCCCGGCGCGTGCGGCGGCCTGCCGCAGCAGGCGCTAGAATGAATGCCTGACCCTTTCCCGTGGCTGCCATGTCCACCACCGCCCAACGCGCCTTCGTCCTGTCCGTGCTCGTACTGCTGATGGCCGCCACCCGGGTCAATCACTTCATGGCGATCCCGGATGCCTCCTGGGCCGTGTTCTTCATCGGCGGGTTCTACCTGCGCAGCTGGACCCGCTGGGCGTTCCCGCTGTTGATGGCGCTGGCCATCGTGATCGACATCCTGGTGATCCGCAGCAGCGGCCAGCAGTACCTGCAGCATTACTGCGTCTCGCCCGGCACCTGGATGCTGCTGCCGGCGTACTTCTCCATGTGGGCCGGCGGCATGCTGCTGCGCCAGGGGTACCACGGCGCCCAGTGGCTCACGCTGGGCAAGGCGGCCCTGCTGCTGGTGGCCGCGGTAGCGGTCTGCCACCTGTTCGCGCAGGGCGGGTTCTACTGGAGCAGCGACATGGTGCCCAACCCGACCGTGGCCGGCTGGCTGAAGAACTACGCCGACTGGTTCGTGCCCTACCTGCGCACCGCCGCGATCTATGTCGGCCTGGCCGCCGCGCTGCAGCTGACCACCGAACAGGTCGTGAAGCTGCTGCAGGCGCGCCACGACGTCCTGCGCTGAGCGGCCGGCACGCATGGGCAACCGGCTTTCGCGCATCTATACCCGCACCGGCGATGACGGCAGCACCGGGCTCGGCGACGGCAGCCGGGTGCCCAAGGATGCCCAGCGGGTCAACGCCTACGGCACCGTCGACGAGGCCAACTCGGCCCTGGGTGTGCTGCTGGCCGTGCCCCTGCCCGACGACGTACGGGCGCTGCTGACCACCGTGCAGCACCAGCTGTTCGACCTGGGCGGGGAGCTGTGCATTCCCGGCCACGCCGCCATCCAGGCCGCCGACATCGACGCACTGGAGCGCCAGCTCGACCATTACAACGCCGACCTGCCGGCCTTGAAGGACTTCATCCTGCCGGCCGGCGGCGAGGCCGCCGCCCGCTGCCACCTGGCCCGCACCATCGTGCGCCGGGCCGAGCGCGAAACGGTGACCCTGGCGCGCCTGGAACCGGTGCGCGCCGAAGCCATCGGCTACCTCAACCGCCTTTCCGACCTGTTGTTCGTGCTGGCCCGGGTGCTGGCCCGCGCCGACGGGCACGGCGAAGTGGTGTGGCGG
>NZ_QAIW01000108.1:0-8515 GCF_003061285.1 Stenotrophomonas sp. HMWF003
CCCCACAGCACCCCAGAGCCGCCGTAGCGGTTGCATTGGCTCTTGGCACTTGCAGTAAAAGCGGGCCGCCGGGCCGCAGGCCCGGCACAAACCCACCCCTTACTTCCCGGCAAGCCGACTATTCCGATACCCGTACCCGAAGTAGATCGCAAAGCCCACCGCCGTCCAGATCCCCATCAGCATCCAGTTGTGCGCCGTCATCGCCGTCAGCAGCGCAATACAACTCAACACCCCCAGACTGCAGATCAACCACGCCATCGGCATCCGGAACGGACGCGGCAAGTCTGGCTGCGTCCGACGCAGAATCAACACCCCCGCGCACACCGCCGCGAACGCAATCAGCGTCCCCATCGACGTCAGCTCGCCCAGGATATCCAGAGGGAACAGCGCCGCCAGCAGCGCGATCCCTATCCCCGTGATCACCGTATTGATGTGCGGCGTCCGGTACTTCGGGTGGATTTTCGTGAACACCGGCGGCAGCAACCCGTCGCGCCCCATGATCATGAAAATGCGCGGCTGCCCGATGATCATCACCAGCACCACCGACGACAACCCGATCAGTGCCCCGATCTCCACCACGATCCGCAACCAGCCCAGCTGCGGGTGCGCCGCCACCGCCGTCACCACCGGCTCGTCCGTGCCCAGCAGCTGGTACGGCACCAGCCCGGTCATCACCGCCGCCATCGCGATGTACAGCACCGTGCAGATCACCAGCGACAACAGCATGCCGATCGGCATGTCACGCTGCGGCTTGTGCGACTCCTGCGCCGCCACCGACACCGCCTCGAACCCGATGTAGGCGAAGAACACCATCGCCGCACCGCGCAGCACCCCCTCGAAGCCGTACTTGCCCGGTCCCGCGTTCTCCGGGATGAACGGCGTCCAGTTGGCCGGATCCACGTACTTCCAGCCCGCGATGATCACCAGGATGATCAGCCCGGTCTTGAGCACCACCATCGCCATGTTCATCGCCGAGGATTTGCTGATCCCCACGTAACACAGCCAGGTCAGCAGCAGCACCAGGATCGCGGCCGGAATGTTGGCGATCGCCCCGGTCGGGCGCAGCTGCGCATCCAGCGGTGCACTGACCAGCGCGGCCGGCAGGTGGATGTCGAAATGACTGAGCAGGCTCAGGAAATAGCCGGTCCAGCTGACCGCCACCGCCGAGGCCGACACGCCGTATTCGAGCACCAGCATCCAGCCGATGAACCAGGCCGACAGCTCGCCGAAGGTGGCGTAGGTATAGGTGTAGGCGCTGCCGGAGACGGGCACCATCGCCGCGAACTCGGCATAGGCCATCGCGCAGAACGCGCAGCAGATCGCGGCGAGCACGAACGACAGCATGATCGCCGGGCCGGCGTGGTTGGCCGCGGCCTGGCCGGTGATCACGAAGATGCCGCCGCCGATCACCGCGCCGATACCCAGCGCGGTCAGCCCCCAGGGGCCGAGCGTGCGGCGCAGGCTCAGGCCGTTGGCGTCTTCGTGGGCGGCGTGCGGGTGCTTGGTGGCCCACAGTTGCTTGAACATGGTGTGGTTTCTTGTAGGTGGAGCGTATGTGGAACGGGCCGGCGTGGGCCGGCCCGTCAGGTGCATCAGGCCGAGGGCGTGTTGAGCTTGCTGTGGCGCATGCCGTAGCCGAAGTAGATCAGCAGGCCCAGCACCGTCCAGCCCACGAACAGGTGCCAATGCACCACGAACGCCTGCCAGAACAGGAACAGGCACGACGCCGCGCCCAGCGGGCAGATCACCCACACCATGGGCACGCGGAACGGACGCGTCAGCTCCGGCCGGGTGTAGCGCAGGATCAGCACGCCCACGCAGACCGTGGCGAAGGCCAGCAGGGTGCCCATCGACACCAGCTCGCCAAGCACGTTCAGCGGCACCAGGCCGGCCAGTGCGGCGGCGATCACGCCGACCACGATCGTGGCCCAGTACGGGGTGCGGAAGCGCTTGTGGACCTTGCCGAACACCTTCGGCAGCAGGCCATCGCGCGAAATGGTGTAGGCGATGCGGGTCTGGCCCATCATCATCACCAGCACCACCGAGGACAGGCCGGCAATGGCGCCGATCTCCACGGCGGTCTTCAGCCAGGACAGGCTCGGGTAGGCTTCCAGCGCGGTGGCCACCGGCTTGTCGGTGCCCAGCAGGTGGTACGGCAGCATGCCGGTCAGCACCGCGCACACGATGATGTAGACGATGGTGCAGACCGCCAGCGAGCCGAGCAGGCCGATCGGCATGTTGCGCTGCGGGTCCTTGGTTTCACCGGCGGCGGTGGAGACCGCATCGAAGCCGATGTAGGCGAAGAACACGATGGTGGCCGCGCGGAACACGCCGCTCCAGCCGAACTCGCCGGACACGCCGGTGTTTTCGGGGATGAACGGATGCCAGTTGGCCGGGTCCACGTGAGCCGCACCGATGCCGACGAACAGACAGATCACGAAGACCTTGATGGCCACGATGATCGCGTTGACGAACGCAGACTGGGTCACGCCCACATACAGCAGGCCGGTCACCGCCGCCACGATCAGCATCGCCGGCAGGTTGAACAGCTTGCCGGAGGCGGCGAACTCGTGCCCGTTCCAGGCGATCGGCGCGGCGCTCAGCGCGTCCGGGAACGGCATGTGCAGCGTGGTGGTGATGAAGCTGATCAGGTAGGCCGACCAGCCCACCGCGACCGACGCTGACGCGAACAGGTACTCCAGCACCAGGCACCAGCCGATGAACCAGGCCATGCCTTCGCCGAGGGTGGCGTAGGAGTAGGAGTAGGCGCTGCCGGAGACCGGCATCATTGCCGCGAATTCGGCGTAGCACAGGCCGGCCAGCGCGCAGGCGAAGCCGGCGAACACGAACGACAGCATGACCGCCGGTCCGGCGTGGTTGGCTGCGGCCTGGCCGGTCAGCACGAAGATGCCGGCACCGATCACCGCGCCGATCCCGAGCATGATGAGGTGTTTGGCTGTGAGGGTCCGTTTCAGTGTGGCTTCGCCGTCCAGGCTGCCTTCGATGGGTTCACCCGCGTCGACGTGGCCGGCGGGTTCAACCGGTTTGACCCTCAACAGAGACTTCAGCATGCAGTGCTTCCCTAAATGGACAAAGGTGAGGTGCGCGGTACATTGCCGGGCACCTTGATGGCAACTGGGCGCCCCAGCGTGCGGGGCCCGCTGTACCTTAGCCAAAGCTGAAGCCCGCGCACAAGCACAAATGCAGCATGGCCCGGCGATAATCGACAAATCCCGCCCGAACCGCCCGCCACCATGTCGCTGAACCCTGAATCCGTTGTCATTGCTGATGCTGAACTGCGTGCCCAACTGGCTGCGTATGCGCAGCGCCAGCCCGCCCACGCCGCCCTGGCTGACGAATTCAGCACACTATTGGACGATCCGGAGAACCCGTTCCTGCGTGAACGGCTGGCCGGTCATTTCACCGGCAGCGCGTGGCTGGTGAGTGCCGACGGCGAGCGCGTGCTGCTCACCCACCACCGCAAGCTGGACCGCTGGCTGCAGTTGGGCGGGCATGCCGACGGCGACCGCAACGTGGCCCGGGTGGCGCTCAAGGAGGCGGAGGAAGAGTCCGGCCTGAGCGGGCTGGTACTGGAGGATGGCGCGCTGTTCGACATCGACAAGCACTGGATCCCCGAACGCAGGGACGTGCCGGGCCATTGGCATTACGACGCCCGCTACGTGGTGCGGGCGGTGGGCAGCGAACAGTTCGCGCTCAGCGAAGAATCGCTGGCGCTGGCGTGGCGGGACATTCGCGACGTGGCCAATGCCGCGATCGAAACGCCGGATGGCGACGATTCGTTGCCGCGCATGGCGAAGCGATGGTTGGCGCGGCGATAGCGCATCCGCGCTGTCGCCCCCACGCAACGCACCCGGATCAATACAACACGCGCGTCCGCAGCGTGCCCGGGATTGCGGCCAGTTCGTCGCGTACCGCGCCGGCCTGTGCCTCGCTGGCGGTGATGTCGATCACCACGTAGCCCACCTTGGGGTCGGTGCGCAGGAACTGGCCGTCAATGTTGACGTTGTGGCGCGAGAAGATCTCGTTGACCTTGGACAGCACGCCCGGCACGTTCTGGTGGATGTGCAGCAGGCGCAGGCTGTCCTCGTGCTCGGGCAAGGTCACTTCGGGGAAATTGACCGCCGACAGGGTGCTGCCGTTGTCGCTGTAGCGCACCAGCTTGGCCGCCACTTCAACGCCAATGTTGTCCTGCGCCTCCAGCGTGCTGCCGCCCACGTGCGGGGTCAGGATCACGTTGTCGTGCGCGGTCAGCGGCGACACGAAGGCATCGCCGTTGCCCTTGGGCTCGATCGGGAACACGTCCAGTGCCGCGCCCCCGATGTGGCCCGCATGCAAGGCCGCATCCAGCGCATCGATATCGACCACGGTGCCGCGCGCGGCGTTGATCAGGTGCGCGCCGGGGCGCATGCGGGCCAGCTGTTCGGCGCCGATCATCCACTGCGTGGCCGGGGTTTCGGGCACGTGCACGGTGACAATGTCGGCGCGCGACAGCAGGTCGTCCAGGCTGATCGCCGCACGGGCATTGCCCAGCGACAGCTTGGTTTCCACGTCGTGGAAGATCACCTGCATGCCCATGGCCTCGGCCATCACGCCCACCTGGGTGCCGATGTGGCCATAGCCGATGATGCCCAGCGTCTTGCCGCGCACTTCGTGGCTGCCGGCGGCGGATTTGGACCAGCCGCCGCGGTGGCATTCGGCGTTCTTCTGCGGGATGCCACGGGTGAGCATGATCGCTTCGGCGATGACCAGTTCGGCCACGCTGCGGGTGTTGGAGTAGGGCGCGTTGAACACCGGGATGCCGGCCAGTTCGGCCGCGTCCAGGTCGACCTGGTTGGTGCCGATGCAGAAGCAGCCCACCGCCATCAGGCGCTTGGCGTTGGCCAGCACGTCGGCGCTGAGCTGGGTGCGCGAGCGGATGCCGACGATGTGCGCCTCGGCGATGCGTGCCTTCAACTCGTCCTCGGGCAGCGCCTTGCTGTGCAGTTCGATCTGCGAATAGCCGGCGGCGGTGAACACGTCGATCGCGGTCTGGCTCACCCCCTCCAGCAACAGCACGCGGATATCCTGCTTCGGGAACGAGGTCTTCTTCGGCGACATGGGCGGGGCGCAGCTGTAGGGCGGGAGCGCCCAACTATGCCAGAACGGGCGGGGGATTGTGCAGTGCGCCAATCGGCGCGGCGATGGTTTCAGATGCATCCGTTGACACGCGCAACCGGACGCCGGCGGCCAGGCCCGCCGGGGTGGTCTGCTACGCTTGGGAATTCCCTCGTCCTGCCGTGCCGCCATGACCGACCCGCGCCTTTCTTCGCTGTTGCAGGACTGCCCCGGGCTGCGGCTCACGACCGAACCGGCCGACCTGGAGCATTACGGGCGCGACTGGACCCGGCGCTGGACCCCGGCACCGCTGGCGATCGCCCTGCCGGGCAGCGTGGAGGAGGTGCAGGCGATCCTGCGCTGGGCCAGCACGCACCAGGTGGCCGTGGTGCCCTCGGGCGGCCGCACCGGCCTGTCCGGTGGCGCGGTGGCCGCACACGGCGAGCTGGTGCTCAGCCTGGAGCGGATGAACAAGCCGCTGGCCTTCGATGCGGTGGACCGCACCCTGACCGTACAGGCCGGTATGGCGCTGGAGGCGGTGCACAACGCGGCGCTGGAACACGGGCTGATCTACCCGGTGGACTTCGCTGCGCGTGGCTCCTGTTCGATCGGCGGCAACATCGCCACCAACGCCGGCGGCATCCGCGTGATCCGCTACGGCAATACGCGCGAGTGGATTGCCGGGTTGAAGGTGGTCACCGCCAGCGGCGAGCTGCTGGAGCTCAACAAGGGCCTGATCAAGAATTCCAGCGGCTACGATTTCCGCCAGCTGCTGATCGCCTCCGAAGGCACCCTGGGCGTCATTGTCGAGGCGACGCTGCGGCTCACCGATCCGCCCCCGGCCAGCAACGTGATGTTGCTGGCACTGCCCAGCTTCGAGGTGCTGATGCAGGTGTTCGCCGCGTTCCGTGAGCGGATGCAGCTGCAGGCCTTCGAGTTCTTCACCGACCGTGCGCTGGAACACGTGCTTGCGCACGGCGCGCAGGCGCCGTTCGAGCAGGTGCACCCGTTCTACGTGGTCACCGAATTCGCGGCCGGCGACGAAGCCCAGGAGGCCGCCGCGATGGCGGCGTTCGAGGCCTGCATGGAGCAGGGCTGGGTCAGCGATGGCGTGGTCAGTGCCAGCGATGCGCAGGCCGCACAGCTGTGGCGCCTGCGCGAAGGCATCACCGAGGCGGTGGCGCGCTACAAGCCGTACAAGAACGACGTGTCGGTGCGGATCTCGGCGATGCCGGCGTTCATGGCCGAAACCCAGGCGCTGATCGGGCAGGCGTACCCGCACTTCGACGTGGTCTGGTTCGGCCACATCGGCGACGGCAACCTGCACATCAACGTGCTCAAGCCCGATGCCACCGAAGATGCGGAATTCCTGACCCAGTGCGAACACGTGACCAAGCTGCTGGCGCAGGTGCTGGCCCGTTTCGACGGCAGCATCTCGGCCGAACACGGCATCGGGCTGGTCAAGAAGGGCTACCTGGACAGCACCCGCAGTGCGCCGGAAATCGCCTTGATGAAGGCGGTCAAACGAGCGTTTGATCCCCAAGGGCTGCTGAATCCCGGCAAGCTGTTCGACCTCTAGGACGCGACAGGTCTTCACACAGGCTATACGCTCTGCGCTTTCCCACTTCGAACGACACCATGACGATGCGTCCGATCCTGCTTCTCGCCGTCCTTGCCCTGCCGTTGCCGGCGCTGGCCTCCAGTTTCGCCGGCTCGTCCGCTGGCTCCGCCTCCGGTGCCTCGTCGGCCGGTTCGTCCAGCTCGGACGATGACAAGATCGTGCTGGATGCGCGCGAAGACGCGGCGGCGTTCGTCGCCAGCGACGGTGCCATCCGTGGCGCCCGCCTGGAAGCGGCCCTGCTGCACCTGCGCGAACACGATGCCGCGCAGCGTGATGCCAGCGACCTGGCGCTGGCCCGGACCCTGCTGGCACGCTGATGCAGGCGCGTCGCCGGGCCCGCCGCTGGCGTTGGGCGGCCCTGGCGGCGCTGTTGGCCAGTCCCTTCGCGCAGGCCGCCCTGCAGTTCGAGCTGCAGCCGGACGGGCTTGATGGGCAGCAGATTCTGGCCGCCGAGCGTGCACTGCAGGATATGCAGCACGTAATACCTGCCGCCTGGCAGGCCCGTTTTGATCGTCCGGTACGGGTACGCTGGTCGGCCACGCTTCCCGACCAGGTGCATGGCCGCACCCGCCGTGGCGCGATCACACTGCGCCGTGACCTGCTTGATGACGTACGCGCGGGCGAACCACTGCCGCGCGCGCTGCAGGCCGCGCTGATCCATGAACTTGCCCATGTGCTGGACCGCGCCCGGGGCGGGGGCTGGTCGCAGACCGCGCGATGGCGCGACCTCAGTGGCTGGCAGCAGCGCCCCTGGCGGCTGGGCCGCACCGGCAATCATTTCAGCACGCGCAGCCCCGACGCTTACGAGCGGGCTACCCCGGCGGAATACCTGGCGGTCAACGCCGAGCATTTCGTGCTCGACCCGGCGTATGCCTGCCGTCGCCCGGCATTGCATGCCTGGTTCACCGCGCAGATCGGTGCCAGCGGGCACGCCGCCGACTGCGACACACGCCTGCCGTTGGTGCAGGCCGACGACGCATCCGGCGCCGCATCGCTGCTGCAGGTGGACCCCGCCCGCGTGTACGCGGTCGACTACCTGCTCGCCGAAGGCAACGACCAGCTGATGAGCCGCTGGGGCCACAGCATGCTGCGGCTGGTGATCTGCGCACCGGGGCGCGCGCCGGGACCGGCCTGCAGGATGGACCTGTCGTATCACCGGGTGTTGTCGTTCCGCGCATTTGTCGGCGATGTGCAGATTTCCAGTTGGCGCGGGCTGACCGGGTCGTATCCGTCGCGGCTGTTCGTGCTGCCACTGAACCAGGTGATCAACGAGTACACCCAGCTGGAACTGCGCGGGCTGTCGTCGGTGCCGCTGCGCCTGCAGCCCGGCGAGATTGCCAGCCTGCTCGAGCGCGTGGCCCAGGTGCACTGGAGCTATGACGGCAAGTACCTGTTCGTGAGCAACAACTGCGCGGTGGAAACCGGCAAGCTGCTGCAGGAAGGCGTGCCGGCCTGGGCCACGCCCGGCCTGAACCGCATCACCCCGCGTGGCCTGCTGACGCGCCTGACGCGAGAAGGGCGGGCCGATCAGACGGTGCTGCAGAACCGCGCAGAGGCGACCCGCCAGGGCTATTACTTCGCCTCGGCGCAGGATCACTACCAGCAGCTGTTCGAGGTGGCCCGGCGTGAACTGCCACTGGGCACCCCCGAGGTGACCGCATGGCTGCAGCGTCCGGCAGCACAGCGGGCGCCGTGGCTGGATCAGGGTGGGCTGCGCGCCACGGCCGCGTTGCTGCTGCTGGAACAGGCAGCACGCCAACGCGAAGAACTGCGCGCGCG
>NZ_QAIW01000108.1:8553-11379 GCF_003061285.1 Stenotrophomonas sp. HMWF003
ATGTGGGCGCTCAGGGCGGGGTCGATGCCCGGGCCCTCATCGTCGATGGAGACCTGCACGTGGGTGGCGGTGTCATGCACGGCGATGCGCACGCGCCCCGGCGTGGCGTAGCGGCGCGCGTTCTCCAGCAGCGCCATCAGGGCCTGGCGCACGCGGGTGGGATCGCAGTGGGCCGGATGCTCCTCCCGAGAGGTTTCCAGTTCCAGCACGAAACCACCGCTGCGGAAGCCGGGGTCGACCAGGGTCATCACCGAATGGACTTCGTGCACCACGTCGCTGCGCGCGCGGCGCACGTCGAGCCGGGCGCTGTCGGCCAGACTGAGCACGCGCAGGTCTTCGATCAGCCGGGACAGGCCTTCCACCTGGGCCAGCAGGCTGCGGAACTGCGCTTCATCGGGCTGGAACACGCCCTCGGCCAGGCCCTGCAGGCGGCCGCGCAGGATCGTCACCGGGGTGCGCAGTTCGTGGGCGATGGCGGCGTGCCACATGACCCGGTCGGCATCCATGTTCTGCAGGCGGCGGGCCATGGCGTTGAAGTCGTCCACCAGCAGCGCCACCTCGCCCAGCGAGCGGTCGCTGGCGGCGGCACGCGCGCCGAGGTCGCCGCCGGCCAGCTTGCCGATGCTGTCCACCACCGAATTGAGCGGGGTCAGGATGCGCTGCGACAGCCGCACCGAGGCAGCCACGGCCACGGCCAGCCCGAGCAGGGTGACCGCGGCCATCCACACCAGTTCGGGGCCGGTAGGGGCCCAGCCAGTGGGTTCTTCGGCGTAGGGGTAGAAGTTCACCAGCACCGCGTACAGCAGGTAGGAGCTGAGGATCACCATCACGATCACCGCCAGCACCATCAGCGACATCGACACCACGATGTGCCGGCTCAGGCCCGGGCGGCGCATCAGTGGTCGGCCGCCAGCCGGTAACCCACGCCGCGCACGCTGGCCGGCACGTTGCCCAGGCCCACGTCATCGAGCTTGCGCCGCAGCTTGCTGACATGGCTGTCCACGGTGCGCTCCAGGGCTTCGCTCTCGGGCAGGCACTCATGCATGAGTTCGCTGCGGCTGAAGATCCGTGACGGGGCCAGTGCCATGCAGTGCAGCAGTTTGTACTCGGTCAGGGTGAGCAGCAGTTCGTGGCTGTAGCCGTCGCCCTCGACGTGGACGGTGTGGGTTTCGGGGTCGATCACCAGCCGGCCGACGCGCAGGATGCCGGGTTTGGCCTGGCCACGCGCATTGAGGGTGCGGCGCAGGACGGCGCGCACGCGGGCGGCCACTTCGGCCGGGTTGAACGGTTTGACGACGTAGTCGTCGGCGCCCATGCGCAGCGCGGTGAGCTTGTCCAGGTCCTGGTCCAGGGCGGTGAGCATGATGACCGGGGTGTCGCCGCGCTGGCGGACGGTGTTGAGCACGGTCCAGCCGTCCATGCCGGGCATCTGTACGTCGAGCAGGATGAGGTCGGGGCGGGCGCTGCGGTGCAGGGCCAAAGCGCCGATGCCGTCCTGCGCGCGCACCGTGCGCAGGCCTTCGCGATGCAGGTAGGCGGCCACGATATCGGCAATTTCCGGTTCGTCTTCGACGATCAGGACCAGCGCGTTGAGCGAGCGGTCCCAGTGCGCGGCGGCGCTGGGCGAATCGGTGGCGTGCATGCGGGGCAGGGCCAGAAGGTGCTTGTGCTCCATCGTATCTCCACAGTTCCTCCATCGAAACCCCACGCAGGCGCCGCAGACTTCGCCATTCATGATTCTGGCCGCGCGTGCGGCCCTGTGCTGCTGATGAAAACCAACAGGATTCAAACCGCTGTATGGGCGGTGCTTGCGATGGTGCTTGCGGGATGTGCCAAGGAAGAGGTGGCGCCGGTGGCGGTGCCGGAGGTGAGCGTGGTGTCGCTTTCGCCTGCGACGGTGCAGCGTGACGATGAGCTGCCGGGGCGGGTGGCGGCGGTGCGTACGGCGCAGATCCGGGCGCAGGTGGGCGGGATCGTGCAGCGGCGGTTGTTCGCGCAGGGGGCGGAGGTGGAGGCGGGTACGCCGCTGTTCCAGATCGACCCGGCGGCGTTCCAGGCGGAGGTGGACAGTGCGCGGGCGTTGCTGCAGCGCAGTGAGGCGGCAGTGGTGCGGACGCAGGTGCAGTCGGCGCGGCTGGGCTCGTTGGCGGCGGCGCAGGCGGTGAGCCAGCAGGCGCGCGACGATGCGCATGCCGAGCACCAGCAGGCGGTGGCGGATGTGGCGCAGGCGCGTGCGACGCTGGCCCGGCGGCAGCTGGATCTGCGCTATGCGACGGTGGCCTCGCCGATCGCGGGGCGTATCGATGAGGCACTGGTGACCGAAGGGGCGCTGGTGACGGCCAGCGATGCGACGCCGATGGCGGTGGTGCAGCAGTTGGACCAGGTGTACGTGGATGTGCGGCAGCCGGCGTCGATGCTGGAGGGTATCCAGCGTGCGGTGGTGGCCGGTCAGCTGGATGCGGCGAAGGGATTGCCGGTGACGTTGCTGGGTACGGGCGGGACGCCGTATGCGGAGCAGGGTCGGATGCTGTTTTCGGGGATCAACGTGGACGCGGAGACGGGCGACATCGTGTTGCGGATCGTGGTGGACAACCCGGCGCGGCGGTTGTTGCCGGGGATGTTCGTGCGTGCGCGGGTGCCGCGCGGTGTGCAGGTGGGTGCGCTGCTGGTGCCGCAGCAGTCGGTGCTGCGGAGTACGGGCGGGCAGTCGTATGCGTGGGTGGTGGGTAAGGAGGGCAAGGCGGTGATCCGGACGATCGAGGTGGATGGGCAGGTGGACCGGCAGTATGTGGTGAGCCATGGGCTGCAGGCCGGCGAGCGGGTGGT
>NZ_QAIW01000109.1:0-8260 GCF_003061285.1 Stenotrophomonas sp. HMWF003
TCTTCCATGTCGTCGAGCAGGTCGCGGGCGCGCTGCTGGAACTGCAGGCCGTCGGCGCTCAGCCGTACCCGGCGGGTGGTCCGGTGCAGCAACTGCACGCCCACCTCCGCCTCCAATCGCTGCACGGCCAGCGACACGCTGGCCTTGGGCAGGCCCAGGCTGTCGGCAGCGCCGGTGAACGAGCCCAGTTCGGCGACGCGCAGGAAGCTGCGCAGTTGGTCCAGGCGATCCATGGATTGTTCGTCGTTGGTGAACAGTCAAATCAGGATCGCGCGGTTTATGCGGCTACGCAAGATCAATAGTCTGTGCCCACACCCTACCGCTGGAGAAACACCATGAGCAGCTCCCCCCGTATCGTCCTGGTCACTGGCGGCAGTCGCGGTCTGGGCCGCAACGCCGCACTCGCGCTGGCGGCCGATGGCGCCGATATCGTGATCACCTACCGCAGCCAGGCCGACGCTGCCCGGCAGGTGGTCGCCCAGATCGAAGCTCTCGGTCGCCGTGCCACGGCCTTGCCGCTGGATGTCGCCGACAGCGGCAGCTTCCCCGCGTTCGCCGACCAGCTGCGCGACACCCTGCAGGGGTGGGGCGCCACGCAGTTGCAGGGCCTGCTCAACAACGCCGGCGAAGGCTTGTACGCGAGCATCGCCGAGACCACGCACGAGCAGTTCGACCACGCCGTGGCGGTACATCTGAAGGGGCCGTATTTCCTCACCCAGGCGCTGCTGCCGCTGATCGCCGATGGCGGGCGCATCCTCAACGTGTCCAGCGGGCTGGCGCGGTTCTCGCTGCCGGGCAGTTCGGCCTACGCGATGATGAAGGGCGGCATCGAGGTGTTCACCCGCTACCTGGCCAAGGAACTGGGCGCGCGCGGGATCAGCGCCAACACGCTCGCACCGGGCGCGATCGCCACCGATTTCGGCGGCGGCCGCGTGCGCGACGACGAGCACGTCAACGGGATGGTGGCCTCGATCACCGCGTTGGGACGTGCCGGCCAGCCGGACGACATCGGGCCGGTGGCCGCGGCGCTGTTGTCGCCGTCCACGGCATGGATCAATGCGCAGCGGGTGGAAGCATCGGGCGGCATGTTCGTCTGAGTGGCGGGGCGTGCGGCATCGTGCGCACGCCTTTTGGAGGTCGATTGGCTGCAAACGGGTCGCATTCGCAGTTTGCGGCTATCATGGCGCTCCTGATTCCTGCGTGCCGAGCCTGATTTGAACGCCACTCCACCGATGACCCCCATGGGTCGCGTCTTCGCCACCGTTGCCTTCATCGAAGCGCTGACCTGGGCCGGCCTGTTGATCGGCATGTACTTCAAGTACCACGCCGCCGATCCCACTCCGATCGGCGTGCGCGTGTTCGGCCCGGTGCACGGGTTCGCCTTCATGGCCTACGTTGTGGTGACGGTACTGGCCGCGGTGCGGCTGCGTTGGCCGTGGTGGGCGGCAGGGCTGGCCCTGCTGGCCGCGGTGCCGCCGCTGGTGACGTTGCCGCTGGAGTGGTGGTTCAAGCGGCGTGGGTTGCTGGGTGTGCCGTCGCTGCGCAAAGGAAGCGCCTGACGCGCGCAGGCGCCGACGTGAATGTCGGCGCCTGTGCCCGCCACCTGTTACCAGCTGTAACTCATGCCCAGTTGAGCGCTCGTCAGGTGATAGCCCGACGACTGCTGGCGCGAAATGCCCCCCCACGCGCCCAGGCCGTTGGCGAACTTCACCGATGCACCAGCACTGACTTCGGCACGGCTGCGCGGAATGCGGGCGTCCACTACCTCGCCATCCATGCGCACCTGCGACTCAGCCCGGGTATGCAGCCAGTTGGCCGCGATGTACGGCTGCACTTCGGCTGCAGCACCACCCCAGCGGGTCACGCCGGACAGGCGCAGCCCGACGCGACCGAACAGGCCATCGGCATCCTGCGCAGTCACGGCCGTACCGTTGGCCTCGGTGTGTCGCAGGGCATCCCAGCGGTTGTACCCCACCTGCAACTGCGGCTCCAGGAACAGGCCGCCGTTGCGCGCGCCGCCCAGGGGGAAGGCATAGCCGGCTTCGATGGCGCCCTGCCAGGCGCGACTGTCGTAGTGCTCGGGGGACAGGCCACTGCCTTCTACCCGGTTGCGGAACTGGGCGCGCTGCAGTGAGCCGTCCACATAGAAGCCGGCATACGGGTCGGCGGTGCTGCGGCTGCGCCACGTAGCGTAGATGCCAAGCGCTTCTCCCTTGACCTTGCCACGGGCATGGTAGCCGGTGAGCGGGTTGGTCGACGTGCTGCTGGCATTGCCGCTGGAGATCATCACGCCTGCGCTGCTGCCGGTGTCTGCGCGCCACACATCGGCACCCACGGTCAGCGCCTGGCTGTTGCCGCGGATATCCAGTTGCTGGCTGACGGCATCAAACCCGTTGCGCGCGCCATCCACCCGCGCCCAGGCGCGACCGGCATTCTGGCCCGCATTGCGGTCGTGGTAGCCGATGCGGAACAGGGTTTGCGCCGCCTGCAGGTTGGCCAGATAGGCACCCGGTTCAGGGCGCAGCACCGGCTCCGGATTCACCGGCGTGCAATCGGGCAGGGTGGGGTCCACGTCGCACGGGTCGGGCTGGCCCGGCAGCTGCGAGCGCAGGTACCAGTTGCCGTCGGTGCCGGTGCCCTTGAACAGGAAGTACTCGTATTGGCCGCCAACCGCGCGACCGGCGAGGTCGAATTGGCCATTGGAAGCGCCGGCTACCTGGATCAGCTCGATGCCCTGGTTGGTCTGGGCGCCTGCGCCGCCGACGTTGTTGACCCGGACGTTGGTCTGGCCGCTGCTGTCGCCGCCGATCACCAGCTTGTCGGTCGCGGCATCGTCGCCAGCCAGTACGGTGTTGAACACCAGGGTGCCTCCGTCGCTGGTGTAGTCGCCGGCCACCTGCAGGGTGTGGAAGCCGGCCCCGTCACCGAGCTCCACCAGCGCGTTGCCCGCCATGCCGAACTGTTGCACGTTGCTGTCGCCGGTCAGGCGCCAGTGCGCACCATCGACGGTGACGTTGCTGCCGTTGATGATGGCACCGGTCAGAGAGGCGCGGTCTGAGAGGGCTACATTGACTTCGGCCGTGTTGATGCCTTGCACCTTGCCCACTATGTCGCCCTGGATCGTGGAAGCGGCGGCGCTCAGATCGGCGCGGCCGAGTGCGGCTACCTCCAGCGCGATGCCGTTGCCACCTTCGACGCTGGCGCCATTGCGCAGCGTGATGCTGCCGCCGCCGCCGCCGACCGACATGGCGGGCCCGCTGCCCGAAACCACGCGCGAGCGGTCCAACTCCACCTGACCACTGCTGATCGAGATACCCGTTGTTGCACCTTCAATTACAGACGCATCCAGTGCACGGAAGGTTCCGCCCGAAACCGAGACTGCCGACAGGCCACGGCCCGTGCCGGTCCCGCGGATGCTGGAGCCGACGGCAGTGAACGCTGCGCCGTCGAGAAGGGCCACCGCAGTGCTGCCTGCCAATTCCGAATTCACGACGGTCGCTACCGGCGGCGGGGTGCCGGGGTTGGCGCGGTCGCCCTGCAGGAAAACAAGCCCCTCGATCGTTGATCGCTCGATAAACAGATCGCCTGTGGAGAACATGGAAATCGCGCGGTTTCGGCCAGAGAGAGTGCTGTTGGAGATGCGGGCGACGCCGCTTCTCATGCTCAGCCCATAGCCATTGGCGCCACTGGCGCTGCCGTCTGAGCGGGCCGATACGCCGTCCAGCACAAGCGTTCCGCCATCCACTACCGAAAGTGCTTCGCCGCCGCTGGCGATGGTGGTATTCCGGATCGACAGCTGGCTGCCCGCGCCGGCGACCTGCAGCCCCCGGCCGGCAGAGTTCACCGCCATATTGGAAAGGTTGAGGGTGCTCCCTCCTGTCGCCGCGCCGGCGTCACCCATGCTGGTCGTGATCGTAATGGTTCCGCCGGTGATGTCGCCTGTTGAATTGTTCTGCAGCCGAATGCCGAGAAACCCTCCAATGGCCACGTCATTGCCCGTCACGCGTGAGTTGTCGCTCTGGATGAAGCCGGTTGCGCCACCGGGGGCGATCGTCAACGCAGCGCCGTCGCTGAGATACCAGCTTTCAGGCGTATCGCCCGGGTTCACCGTGGCCGAACTACCTGGACCGCTCAGGTTGCCCGCGATGACGGCACTCGGCGCCAACGCCATGCACAGCGCGATGGCGCTGAACAACGGGTGTCGGCTGTTGGAAAGGCGGATGGATTCAGACGTCATGACAAACCTCGGGCGATGTGCTGAGGTTAGGCGGAGCGATGTCGGCCTATTCGAGCACGCGTGGGAATGCGTGAGATCTTCCAATAGCCAGTTGCGCTGAACTATGCAATTAGTTGTATTCGGCGCCTATCGACCCCTTGATTCACTTTTGAGCAGGTAGTGTGATCGAGGCGTGATTTCCGTGCATTCAGTGCTTGGCGCGCAGGGAGTGCGACGCATCAGGCAACTGTCTCCAGCGCTGCGCCGATCTGCGTCGGCGACTGGTACCCGGCCAGTCGCGCCACTTCCTGACCGTCACGGACCAGCAGCAGGGTCGGTGTCTGGCGCAGGCCCAGGCTGCGGAAGAACACCTCGCCGATGGTTTCCAGGTGCACCTTGAGCAGCACGATGCCCGCCGTGCTGGGCGAACCGGCGATGCTGGCCAACGACATGTCCAGCATGCGGCAGCCGGGGCAGTTGTCCTTGTGGAAATCCACCAGCACGGCGGGATGGTCGCGCAGGGCGGCGTGGTAGGCGTCAGGCGTGGCGGCGTGCAGGGTCTGCATGGGTAGAGGTCTCGATGCGGGCCAACACGGTGTCGGTCCAGTGGTGGATGGCGCGGGTGTCGGCCTGCCCATGCGGCATCTGCTCGATTTCCAGCACCGGGTGCGGCGAGCCGAAGAAGCGCGCCAGCCGGTGCGCGGCGCCGCAGTAGTACTCCGGGCCCCATTGGGTTTCGCCGGTGCCGAACACGGCCACGCCCGGGCCGGGCGGCAGCCCGGCGGTGTCGCGCAGCGTGGCCACGAAGGCCTTCATCTCCGCCGGGGTACGGCCGGCATTGTCGGTCCAGCAACCGAGCAGCAGTGCATCGCGTGGCTGCTCCAGCGCGGCGGCGGTAGCGCCGTCCACGTCCAGCAACTGCAGCCGGTGACCGAGCACCTGGCAGCGTGCCGCGACCAGCCGCGCCACCTCGCGCGTGTTGCCGCTCAGCGATGCATAGGCAAGCAGGATGCGCATGGGCGGCTTACAGGTCGTCGAAGCCGTTGTCCGCGTTGGTCTTCTTGTAGCTGGCGTTGCGCATTTCGAAGAAGTCGGTCTTGGTCTCGGTGAAGTTGTCGGCGTAGGCCTTGATCCACGGCATCACGTTGACGTGGGTGTCGCTGTACAGCTTCTCGATGCCGAGCATGCCGGCCATCTTGTTGGCGCGGTATTTCACGTAGCGGATCATTTCGTCCACGTCGATGCCGTCGATACCGTCCAGCACCTCGCCGGTCCAGCGCGTTTCCAGTGCAATGGCATGCTCGAACGCATCGTGTACGTAGGCGGTGAGCTGGTCGCCCTGGAGCTGCTGGTTCTCGCCGATGATGGCGCGGATCAGTTCGCTGATGAACTTGGTATGGGCCAGTTCGTCGCGGTTGATGAAGCTGATGATCTTGCCAGTGCCCGTCATGCGGTTCTGGCGCACCAGGTTGTAGAAGAACGCGAACCCGGAATAGAAATTGATGCCTTCCAGGATCGACGACTGGATCAGCGACCGGATCAGGGTCTCGGCGGTCTTTTCGCGCATGAAGTCGTCGTAGGACTGCATGATCGGCTGGTTGCGCGCCAGGATGGTGGGATGGGTGCGCGCGATCTCGAACACGCGGTTCTGGTCGGCCAGCCCGGCGATGGAGGCCAGTACGTAGCTGTAGCTCTCGTTATGGATCACCTCCTGCTGGCCGATGATCGCCGCGTTGGCATGCGCGGCCGGGTCGGTGATGTACTCGGCCACGTTGTAGATGAAGCGGGTCTGCGGGGAGTCGAGCGTGGCCAGCAGGCCGATGATCGAATCGTAGGCGTTCTTTTCGCGCGCGTTGAGCTCGCCGTAGCCGCGCGCGTCGCCCTTCATGTCCACTTCGTCGGGGATCCAGAAGTTGGTCGACAGCTCCTTGTAGGCCCGGTAGAAGGACGGGTAGGGGATGTCGTTCCAGTTCAGGATGCCGCTGGTGCGGCCGTTGATGATGCCGGTGGAACGATTGGGGTAGCGCGGTTCGAGAATTTTGATGCGTTCGAGCGGTGTTGCCATGGGGGTGTCCTGGTTGTCGGGTTGCGCATGTAGGCATGGTTGACGACCAGCGGGCGTCAGCTACCGCACCATTCGCACTCGTCGATGTCGATGTCGTTGGAGCGGACGTAATAGGTGGTTTTCAGGCCTTCGCGCCAGGCGCTCATGTGCAGGTCGAGCAGGGTGCTGGCGCGGATGGTGCTGGGCACGTACAGGTTGAAGCTGATCGACTGGTCCACGTGGCGTTGGCGGCGCGCGTTCTGGCGGATGCTGGCGAACTGATCCAGCCGGTAGGCGCCCTTTTCGTAGTACGGGTAGGTCTCCAGCGACAGCCCGGGCGCGGCCACGGGGCGGCGGAAGTCCTTCTTTTCCTCGTAGTAGAACGCGCCGTACACCGGGTCGATGGAGGCGCTGGAGCCGGCGATCTGCGCGGTACTCATGTTGGGCGCAACCGCCAGCAGCCAGCCGTTGCGCAGCCCGTGCACGCTGACCTGCGCGGCCAGCTCCTGCCAGGCCGGGCTGTCGTAGCCACGCGCACGGAAGTACTCGCCGGTCTGCCAGTCGCTGCCCACGAAGGTGCTGTAGCGAGCCTTCTCCTCGGCCAGGCGCATGCTGGCCTGGATGGCCAGGTAGTTGATCCGCTCGTACAGGCTGTCGGCATAATCTTCGGCCTGGGGGTCGTTCCAGTCGATCTGCTTCAGCGCCAGCAGGTGGTGCCAGCCAAACGTGCCCAGGCCGATCGCGCGGTACTTGCGGTTGGTGATGGTGGCCTGCGGTACCGGCAGCTGGTTGAGGTCGATCACGTTGTCGAGCATGCGCACCTGGATCGGCACCAGCCGCTCCAGCACATCGCTGGACAGCAGGTCCGGCGCCGCGGTGACCGCGCGGCCCAGGTTGATCGAGGACAGGTTGCACACCACGAAATCGCCGGCCTGGCGGGTGGTGACGATCTGGTCGCCACTGATCATCTCCTGCATCAGCCGGGTGGGGCTCATGTTCTGCAGGATCTCGGTGCACAGGTTGCTGGAATACACCTTGCCGGCGTGCTTGTTCGGGTTCATCCGGTTCACTTCGTCCCGGTAGAACATGAAGGGATTGCCGGTCTCCAGCTGGCTGACCATGATCCGCTTGAACAGGTCGATGGCCTTGATCGTGCGCCGGCTGATGCGTTCGTCGGCTACCACCTCGGCATAGCGCTCGCGGAAGCTGCCCTGGCCGCGCTGCTCGTCGTGGAAATCCTGCAGGTACCAGCCCTTGATCCGCTTCACCTCGTACGGGTCGAACAGATACCAGTCACCGCGCCGCTCCACTGCTTCCATGAACAGGTCGGGCAGGCACACCGAGGTGAACACATCGTGCGCGCGCAGGCGCTGGTCGCCATTGTTCAGGCGCAGATCCAGGAAGCTTTCGATGTCGCGGTGCCACACGTCCAGATACACCGCGATGGCGCCCTTGCGCTGGCCGAGCTGGTCCACGCTCACGGCGGTGTTGTTGAGTTGTTTGATCCACGGCACCACGCCGCCGGACGAATTGGCCACGCCGCGGATCGCCGCACCGGCCGAGCGCACATAGCCCAGGTACGCGCCCACGCCGCCACCGTGTTTGGACACGCGGGCCACGTCGGTGTTGGAGTCGTAGATGCCCTGCAGGCTGTCGTCCACGGTGTCGATGAAGCACGACGACAGCTGCCCGCCGGTCTTGCCGGCATTGGCCAGGGTGGGCGTGGCCACCGTCATGTACAGGTTTGAGAGGGCCCAGTAGGCCTCGCGCACCAGACGCATGCGCCGGGCGCGGGTGCGGTCTCCGCTGAGGTGTTCGTTCTGCATCAGGTACAGCGCGATGGTGAGCCAGCGCTCCTGCGGCAGTTCGTACACCGCCCGCGACGGGTCGGTGGCCAGGTAGCGGGTGGCCAGCAGGTACAGGCCGTTGTAGGCGAACAGCAGGTCGCGCTCGGGCTCGATCATCGCTCCGGCTTCCTCCAGTTCTTCCTTGGAGTAGGT
>NZ_QAIW01000110.1:0-2290 GCF_003061285.1 Stenotrophomonas sp. HMWF003
GGCGGGCAGGGTGCCATTCCCAACCGTAACGCGCAGGCCGCGCCGCTGGACGCGGGTGCTGGCGGCCATGCTGTGTGCAGCCATCGGCACCGCGGCCGCCGCGCCGGGGCCGACGTGCACGCAGGCGCTGCTGGAAGAGCTGGGCTGGCGCTTCGTCGACGCGCCGGTGACCACGCCGGTCATCCACGGCGGCCCGGTCTGTACGCGGGCTACGTTGCCGCAGGCCCAGCAGGCGGGCGACCTGCGGGTGCAGGT
Source organism: Stenotrophomonas sp. HMWF003 (assembly GCF_003061285.1). Taxonomy (NCBI): domain Bacteria; kingdom Pseudomonadati; phylum Pseudomonadota; class Gammaproteobacteria; order Lysobacterales; family Lysobacteraceae; genus Stenotrophomonas; species Stenotrophomonas sp. HMWF003. The sequence goes on from NZ_QAIW01000110.1 coordinate 256, forward strand.
GCCACAGGCGTGGACAGCCGACCAGCGCGCTGAGTGGATGACGGGGCTGTTCGACGACCCGGCCACCCTGTGTGCGTATACGTTCAAACTGGGCCAGGCCACGCGCCGGGCCGCCACGCAGCTGCAGGACAACCCCGGCTACCGCTTCTCGGCGCTGCAGCTGGGCTGGATCGGCTTCGGTGCACGCGGTGCGCAGGCGCAAGGCTGGCAGCGTTTCCGCAGTTTCGGGCGGGGCTACCAGCCGGCCGGCGCCAACAGCGCCGCGCTGCAGCACTTCTACGACGGCCGGGTGCGCTCCGAATGCGGGGTAGGGCGGCAGGTGGCGCAGCTGGCCACCCAGCGCGAGCTCTACGGCGATGCGGCCTTCGATGCCGAGTTCAGCCCCGGCGAACTGTCGATCGGCACCTTCCTGACCCTGCACGACACCGACAGCATCCTGCTCGGCCGCCACGCGGGCGCGTTCCTCGCCGATGGCAAGGCGGTGAAGACCGCGCAGCTCGGCCGCCAGGCCTTCGTCGGCGCGCCCGGTTTCATCGAGCATGTGTTCGACAAGCGCTACCTGGACGACATCAACAACCAGGCAGAGAACTTCGTGGTGGTCGACGTCAGCAGCGCAGCTGCCGAGGCGCTGCGCGTGCACGGCGGGTTTGCCCACTACGACACGATCAACCGCCAGATCTGGGCGCTGGCCCAGCGCATGCCCGGGCCGGGACCGCGCCGCTTCGAACGGCTGCTGATCGAGCGTGACCCGGTGTGGCGCAATGGCCTGCCCGCAGAGCAGAAACCGCTGCTGGCCGAACTGGACGCGCTGCTGGACGATCCGTTCTACCAGGGGTTCGTGATTTACGTGCATCCTCGCGGTATACGTCCTGTGCGTTATCACATCGCACGCCTGCTCGACCGCAACCCGCGCACGCCGTTTGCCTTCGAACTGGGCCTGCACAACCTGCATACCACGCTGTACCGACGCTGGATCGACGCACGCCTTCGCCAGTGCGATTCCCCCTCGGCAGCACCCCCGCACCACAACTGACACGCTGGAAGGAGACACATGGACATTGCAATGATCGGCCTGGGAAAGATGGGCGCCAACATGGCCGAGCGCCTGCATCGCGGCGGCCATCGGGTGATTGGCGTCGATCCCGGTGAAGGCGCGCGCGACAGTGCGGCCAAGCGCGGTTTCGAGGTCAGTGCCTCGATCGCCGATACGCTGGCGCAACTGCCGGTGCCGCGCGTGGTGTGGCTGATGGTGCCCGCCGGCGAGGTGGTCGACCAGACCCTGGCCGCGCTGGCCCCGCACCTGTCCGAAGGCGATGTGGTGATCGATGGCGGCAACTCGTACTACAAGGACTCGATGCGCCGCGCCGAACAGCTCAAGGGCGAAGAGGTCACCTACATCGACTGCGGCACCAGCGGCGGCGTGTGGGGCCTGCAGGAAGGCTACAGCCTGATGATCGGGGGCGAGGCGGCGGCCGTGGAGCAGGTGGGCGCGATCTTCCGCACCCTGGCCCCGGCGCAGGACCGCGGCTGGGCACACGTGGGCCCCAGTGGCGCCGGCCACTTCTGCAAGATGGTCCACAACGGCATCGAGTACGGAATGATGCAGGCCTACGCCGAAGGCTTCGCGCTGATGCAGCACAAGACCGACTTCAACCTGGACCTGGCCCAGGTAGCCAGGGCCTGGCAGCACGGCAGCGTGGTGCGGTCGTGGCTGCTGGACCTGAGCGCCGATGCACTGGAGCGCAACCCGCAGCTGGACGGCATCGCGCCGTACGTAGAGGATTCCGGCGAAGGCCGCTGGACCGTGGCCGAAGCCATCGACCTGGACGTCCCGGCCCCAGTGATCACCTTGTCCCTGCTGGAGCGCCTGCGCTCGCGCGAGAAGAACTCCTTCAGCGACCGCCTGCTGGCCGCGATGCGCAACGAGTTCGGCGGCCACGCCATCAAAACCCGGTAACTCCGACCGCTGGCCGGCTCCCGTCCACCCCACCCCCCGCGCCGACGCGCGCGGGGCGGTGATGCGCTACCCCAGCTC
>NZ_QAIW01000011.1:0-3423 GCF_003061285.1 Stenotrophomonas sp. HMWF003
GGGCGGCGGCGGAGCGTCGACCAGGGTCACCATGATGTTGCGTTCTTTCTCCGCAGCGGCCTTGGGAGCCACAGCCGGGATCAGAAGCATCATGAAGGCGGCGAGATGCAGTGCGATTACAAAAGCGATACCCACGATTCGCGGCCAGCTTAAGCCGGTGTCATCGCGTTGTTCGTACCTGTGAACGACTAGTTGTTCCGTCATGCGCCAAGAGCTCATTAGTGGGGCCGGGATACCCGGGGACAGGTAGCCCATGATCAGCGGTGCATGACACCGCAGGAACCTCCAAGCTTATACCAATCCTGAGCGCCTGCGCATCACTGTGGCAGGCGTTCAGGCGTTATTCCTACTTACTTCAGGTTGATGATTTTCTTGGCATCGGCCTGATTCTTCACACCCTTGGCCAAGGCCTGCTGGGCAGCCTGCTTGGCTTCGGGGATGCGACCTTCGGCATGCAAAACGCGTGCCAGATTCAAGTAGGTTTCACCGTCCTTGGAGAGCGGAGCGGCCTTCTGCCACGCTTCGATCGCCTTCGGCACCTCGTCGGAATAGTAGTAGGACTGGGCCAGGGCCAGGTAAACCTGGTAATCCGGCTTCAGGATGCCCTTCTGCAACCCCTCGTTGATGACCGCGATGACGTCCTTTTCCTTGTTCTCGGTATTGGCGTAGATCGAGTACAGCTGCTTGTACTCGCGCTCTTCGGTGAGCTGGCCGGCTGCACGCAGCTTGTCCATCACCGCGGCGGCCTTGTCCATCTGATCGGCCTGCATGTACATGCTGGCCAGGTTCAGCTGGGCTTTCTTGTCGTTCGGGTTGCGGGCGACGATGGCTTCGGCCTGCTTGACCGCTTCACCGGTCTGGCCGGCTTCGGCCATGGCCGCCATCAGCAGCTGGTTCCAGCTGTCCTTCGGCTCGGTGGCGCCGGCGATGGCCTGCTGCAGCACCGGGATGGCCTCGGCGTAGCGCTGGGTCTGGTACAGGGCCTGGCCCTTGATCACCAGCTCTTCGGGCTTGGTCGACTTGGTTTCGGCGAAATACTTGTCCAGGGTGGCCAGGCCGGCAACGGTCTCGTCGTCCTGCAGCTGGAGCTGGGCCAGCATCAGCAGCGACTGGTAGTGGCCGTTGTTGTCCAGGCCGTTGAACTGCAGCACCTGCTGCAGGTACTTCTTGGCCGCGACGTTGTCTTCGGTCTGGTAGGCCGCCTGCGAGGCCAGCTGCGCGGCCAGGGACTTGTCGTAGTCGTTGGCGGCGCTGTTGGCCAGGATTTCATCGGCCAGCGTGCGGGTCTCGGGGAACTTCTGGTCGTTGTAGGTGTCAATCAGCTTCTGCAGCTTGGTGCCAAGCTTGGCCGAGGACTTGCCATCCGGCTCCACGCGGGTCGCCTGCGGATACAGCGGCTCGGCCTTGGTGGCCTTGTTCTTGCCACCGCGGCGCTCGTTGTTGCGCTCAGCCGAACGCGACTGGGCAAACGCATCGGTGACCATGACGCCACCGATGGCGGTCGCGATGAGGACGGAAAGGACCGCGTGCTTTGAGTTGCTGAAAATCATCTTTCACCTCGATCGAACCGCCGCAGCGGCATCAAAACGGACTGTCAGAAAAATCTGAGCCGCCAAACGTATCAGAAACTCATGGCGTGAGAAATCGTTTCCGATGCTGCAATACAGCATCTTTTGGTCGCATCAGCCGCACTTCGGCCTGCGACCTGCGGCCTGGGCCTGTTGGTATACCCCACTCAGGGCCGGCGCGTCACGCTGCAGTTCGCGGATGCGGTTGGCCGGATCGGGGTGGGTGGACAGCCATTGGGGGGATCGCCCGCCGCTGGCGGCCATCATGTTCTGCCACAGGTTGACCGCCTGGCCCGGATCGAAGCCGGCCTCGGCCATCAGCCGCTGGCCCACCACGTCGGCCTCGCTTTCCTGGGTACGGGACCCCGGCAGCAGGAAGGCCGTCTGCGCGGTCATGCCGCCCAGCTGGTTGACCGTACCGGCGGCGCCATCGCCATACGCAGCGCCGGCCAGCGCGCCCAGCACGGCCAGGCCGGTCTGTGCGCCCATCTGGCGCGTCAGGCGCTCTTCGTGGTGCCGCGAGATGACATGGCCGATCTCGTGGCCGATCACGGCCGCGAGCTGGTCCTGGTTCTTGGCCACGGTGAAGATGCCGGTGTTCACGCCGACCTTGCCGCCGGGCAGGGCGAATGCATTGGGTTCGGCGTCGACGAAGACCGCGGTCTCCCACCGTACGCCCCGGTACTGTGGAGGCAGCTGCGCGACCAGCGCATTGACCACGCACTGCACGTAGCCATTCTGCCGACCGTCGCTGCTGACCTTTTCCTTCTGCTTGGTCTCGTTGAATGCCTGCGCGCCGAGTTGGTCCAGCTCGGCCTGCGACACACCGCCCACCATCTGCCGGCGGCCGGTGGGTGAGGTGGTGGTGGCGCATGCGCTGACCAGCAGCGCCAACGCGACCCCGAACAGCACTGGTTTCATCGAAGCTCCCCCGTGTTCATGTGCCCAGTGTGGAACTGCGCGCCGTAAAGTTTCGTCAAGCGAAGCGGTGGATCAGTGAAGGCCCAGAAACACCAGTGCGGCCAGGGCGATGGCGTTGTTCAGGCCGTGCGCCACGATCGGCGCCCACAGGGTGCCGGTGCGCTGGTACAGCCACGCAAAGGCGGCGCCCATGCCGCCGTACACCAGCCACAGCTGCGCGATTTCCAGCGGGCCGTTGGCACTGGTGCCGGGAATTTCATGCACCAGCGCGAAGGCCAGGCTGCTCAGCAGCACGCCGAGCCAGATTCGCCCGGCCTTCCACAAGCGCCCGAACAGCACGCGGCGGAACAGCAGCTCTTCGTAGGCGGGGGCGAGCACGACGGCGAACACGGCCAGGAACCACGGGAAACGGCTGAGCGCCTGTTCCATCAAGGCCAGGTTGGTGGGGACCGGTTCGATGCCGGCCTGCCTGGCGAGATAGGCGATCAGGTTGCTGCCGATCACCACGCCGGTAGCCACCAGCAGGGTCCAACCCCAGGTGGAGGGACGGCGCGCGGCCTGCATCGAGGCATGCCGTTCGGCGGCGTCGGCCCGACGTCGCAGGAAGTACAGCAGAAGTGCGGCACCGCCGGTGGCGATCAACGCCATCAGGATCTGCGCCAGGGCGCCTGGCTGGCCCAGTTGCTGGGACAGCGCGCCGGGATCGAGCGTGCTGCCATCGCGTGCCGCCTGTGCGCCGACGACGGCACCGCGATACAGGCCCCAGGCCAGTCCACTGATCAGGCTGAGCCCGAACAGCGCGACCACGGCGATGCCCAGGTCGATGAAGAATCCGGCAACAGGGGAACCGCGCTTGCCGCCGGAGGCCGACGGCGAGGCAGGGGGCAACGGGGGCGTGGCGGTGGACGCCGGTGCGGTAGCAGACATCGGATTC
>NZ_QAIW01000111.1:0-1993 GCF_003061285.1 Stenotrophomonas sp. HMWF003
CCCCCGAACAGGGCGCCAGCACCTTCCCCGCCGCCGCCGACCTCCGCGTCACCTTCAGCGAAACCGTCACCCTGGCCAGCGGCGCGTTCGTGCTCAGCTGCGGCCAGTCCGGCACCGTGCCGCTCAGCCACGCCAGCAGCGGCAGCACCTTCACCGTCTCCACCAACACCGCCCTGGTGGCCGGCGAAGCCTGCCGGTTCGACATCCGCGCCACCAAGGTCAGCGACGCCCAGGGCGCCCGCCCCGCCGCCGACACCCGCATTGCCTTCACCGTGGCCAGCAGCACCGGCAACCCGGACCCGGGCAATCCCGACCCCGGCAACCCGGGCACCCCCGGCGAGTACTACTCGCGCGTCAACACCGCCAACCCCAGCCAGCTGCGCTGCTCGCTGCATGAAACCATCAAGGGCCACACCGCCTACCCGTACAGCGGCTCGGGCACCAGCACCTGGACCATCCTGGAAATCGCCGACGAAGATCCCAACAACAGCGGCAAGATCCTGGACGCCTACCGCAACCGCAGCTACACCAAGGTAAGCGGCCGCGCGGGCACCGGCAGCGGCTTGACCTACAACCGCGAACACACCTGGCCGAACTCGCTGGGCTTTGCCAACACCACCGGCGACAAGGGCCTGCCGTATGCGCCCTACACCGACACCCACATGCTGTACCTGACCGACGCACAGTGGAACGCCGACCGCGGCAACAAGCCGTTCGGCAAGTGCGACAGCAACTGCGGCGAGCGCGCCACCGAGTCCAACAACGGCTTTGGCGGCGGCAGCGGTGGCTACCCCGGCAACTCCAACTGGGTGCGCACGCCGGACGGCAATACCGGCACCTTCGAAGTGTGGGGCCACCGCAAGGGCGACATGGCGCGGGCCGTGATGTACATGGCCATCCGCTATGAAGGGGGCAAAGACGCCAAGACCGGGCAGTCCGAACCCGACCTGGAGCTGACCGACGACCGGGCCAAAATCGTCAAGACCTCGGCCTCGCCGGCGTACATGGGCCTGCTCTCGACCCTGATCGAATGGCACCTGTCCGATCCGCCGGATGCCGCCGAACGCGCCCGCAATGAAGTGATTTACAGCTTCCAGGGCAACCGCAACCCGTTCATCGACCACCCCGAATGGGCCACCCCGGCCCTGTTCACCTCGGCCAAGCCGACCAGCTGCCAGCTGCTCAACTGAGCCCCGCCGGCCGGCGCCGCAACGGCGCCGGCCGGACCATCCGGGTCTGGCAGTCCTATACTCGGCGGTCATGTCGACCGTCGATCCCATATTCATGCTGTTCACCACCTGCCCCGACGCGGCCACCGCGACGCGGCTGGCGCGTGCGCTGGTGGAAGAACGCCTGGCGGCGTGTGTCACCCGCCTGGACGGGGCGCACTCCACCTACCGCTGGCACGGGGAGATCAGCGAGGACCACGAGGTCCAACTGCTGATCAAGACCACCGGCAGCCGCCTGGACGCGGCCATCGCACGGGTGCAGGCCCTGCATCCGTATGAACTCCCGGAGTGCATCGCGGTCGAAACCCGCGTCGGCCTGCCGGCGTACCTGGACTGGATTCGGGCGCAGACCCGTGAGGAAACTGATTGATGACGCTGCTTCGTCGTGTTGCCGCGCTGTGCGCGTTGTTCGTGGTGTCCCTGCCGGCGTGGGCCGTCAGCGAGAAAGACCTGCTGCCGGTGGACGAAGCGTTCGGGCTGACCGCGCAGGCGCGTGATCGCGACCGCGTCGAGATCAGCTGGAAGATCGCGCCGGGCTATTACCTGTACCGCCACCGCACCACGGTCAAGGCCGATGCCGGCTTTGCCGCCGAGGCATTGCAGATGCCGGCCGGCAAGAAGCACCACGACGACTTCTTCGGCGAGGTGGAAACCTACCGCGAGCGGCTCACCGCCGTGCTGCCGGGCAAGGCCGACGACGGCACCGACACGGTGACCCTGGAAGTGCGTTACCAGGGCTGCGCCGATGCCGGCGTGTGCTACCC
>NZ_QAIW01000112.1:0-14777 GCF_003061285.1 Stenotrophomonas sp. HMWF003
GTGACGCGCAGCGCCAGCCGACCCACGGTCGGCTCTACCGGGGTGCGATAATGGCGCCATGAAAGAACACACTCTCCCTGCCGGCGTCGCCGACGCGCTTGAGCGCGGCCTGGCCGCCATGCAGCTGGACGCCGCGCTGGCGCCGCCGCTGCTGACCTACCTGACCCTGCTCGACCGCTGGAACCGCACCTACAACCTCACCGCCATCCGCGACCCGCTGGAGATGGTCACCCGCCATCTGCTCGACTCGCTGGCCATGCAGCCCTACCTGGAGGCCGGCACCCTGGCCGACCTGGGCACCGGCCCCGGCCTGCCCGGCATCCCGCTGGCCATCGCCCGCCCGCAGCTGCAGGTGACCCTGGTGGAAAGCAACGGCAAGAAGGCGCGCTTCATGCGCGAGGCCGTGCGCCAGCTCGGCCTGACCAACGCCCGCGTGGCCGAATCGCGGGCCGAAGCGCTGGCCGAACCCGGCGCCTACGACCACCTGACCGCCCGCGCCATGGACACCCTGGCCGGCATCATCGCCGTTGGCGGTCACCTGCTGCGCCCGGGCGGCCGCCTGCTGGCCATGAAAGGCGTGCACCCGCACGACGAAATTGCCCAGCTGCCTGCCGGCTGGACGGTGGAGCAGGTGCTGCCGCTGCACGTGCCCGGCCTGACCGGCGAGCGCCATCTGGTGGTGGTGGCCGGTCCCTGACCGGTCCCGGGCGCGCGCCGGCCTGCCGCTGCGCGCGCGCCCCGATATCGACGGCAACGCCCGCCACAGCTGCCGCTGCGGTGTCCACCGGGCGCACGCCAGGCGCCCCATCGAGGTCGCGGGCGCCCGCCGGCGCGCATCTCACAGTGCATGACACGCCCCATATACGCATAATGACCAGTCCCACTCCCTGCCGATGAGGCTCACACGCATGGCCCGCATCATCGCCATCGCCAACCAGAAAGGTGGCGTCGGCAAGACCACGACCGCCGTCAATCTGGCCGCCTCCCTGGCTGCTGCACCCAAGCGCGTGCTCCTGGTCGACCTGGATTCCCAAGGCAATGCGACCATGGGCAGCGGCGTGGACAAGCGTGAAGTCGCCGCGTCCACCTGCGACCTGCTGCTGGGCGAAGCCACCGCCGCCGAAGTGCGGGTCACCACCCCGGAAGGCTTCGACCTGCTGCCGGGCAACATCGACCTGACCGCCGCCGAGATCCAGCTGATGGACCAGGGCGAGCGCGAGCAGCGCCTCAAGCGCGCCCTGGCCCCGGTCCGCGACGAGTACGACTTCATCCTGATCGACTGCCCGCCGGCGCTGTCGCTGCTGACCTTGAATGCCCTGGCCGCCGCCGATTCGGTGATCGTGCCGATGCAGTGCGAGTACTACGCCCTGGAAGGCCTGAGCGCGCTGGTGGAAACCATCGAAGCGCTGCGCGCCAACCTCAATCCCAGCCTGGAGATCGAGGGCGTGCTGCGCACCATGTTCGACGTGCGCAACAACCTGGCCAACGCGGTGTCGGCCGAGCTCACCGAGCACTTCGGCGACCGCGTGTTCCGCACCATCGTGCCGCGCAACGTGCGCCTGGCCGAAGCACCCAGCCACGGGCAGAGCATCGTCGGTTACGACCGCGCCTCGCGCGGCGGCGTTGCCTACCTCGGCCTGGCCGGCGAGATCATCCGCCGCCACCAACAACGCAACACGGCCGATAAAGCCCTGGAGACCGCCTGATGAGCACCAAGCCCGCCCTCGGCAAGAAACGCGGCCTCGGCCGCGGCCTCGATGCGCTGCTGGGGCCCAAGGGTGCGGTGACCCAGGTCCAGGCTGCCGCGGTGATCGAGCCCATGCCGGGTGAAGTGCTGCGCAAGCTGCCGGTGGGCCAGCTGCAGCCGGGCAAGTACCAGCCGCGCCGCGACATGGACGAAACCAAGCTCGCCGAGCTGGCCGAATCCATCAAGGCGCAGGGCGTGATCCAGCCGATCCTGGTCCGCCAGCTCGGCCCGGACAGTTTCGAGATCGTCGCCGGCGAACGTCGCTGGCGCGCCTCGCAGCTGGCTGGCCTGGACGAAGTGCCGGTGGTGGTGCGCGAGCTGGAAGACCGCACCGTCATCGCGATGGCGCTGATCGAGAACATCCAGCGCGAAGACCTCAACCCGCTGGAAGAAGCCGAAGCGCTGCAGCGCCTGATCAGCGAGTTCGCGCTCACCCACGCCGAGGCCGCCCAGGCCGTCGGCCGCTCGCGCGCGGCGGTGTCCAACCTGCTGCGCCTGCTTGAGCTGCCGATCGCGATCCGCCTGCTGCTGGAAACCCGCCGGCTGGAAATGGGCCACGCGCGTGCGCTGCTGACCCTGGCCCCGGAACTGGCCAGCAAGCTGGCCCAGGAAGCGGCTGACCAGGGCTGGTCGGTGCGCGAAGTAGAACACCGTGCGCAGCAGTTCGCGGCCGGCAAAGTGCCCGGTTCGCTGCGCAAGAAGCCGGCGGCCAGCGCGCCGCAGGCCGACATCGCCTCGCTGGAAACCGAGCTGTCCGAATCGCTGGGCGCCCGCGTGGCGATCAACCACGGCCGCGGCGGCAAGGGCAAGCTGATCATCCATTACACCGACCTGGACACGCTGGACGGCGTGCTCGAACGACTTCGCGCACAGAAGGGCTGAGTCCCCCACCGGCGCACGAGGATCATCCCCCCGCAATGAACCCTGCCAAGGTCGACCGCAACCATCTGTTGCGTCTGACCGACCTGCCGAATGTCGGGCCGGCCTGTGAGAAAGATCTGCGTCTGATCGGCATCCGTGTGCCTGCGCACCTGCGCGGCCGTGATGCCTACGACATGTACGCGCAGCTATGCCTGCGCACCGGCGTGATGCATGACCCGTGCGTGATCGATGTGTTCCTGTCGGTCGTGCGCTTCATGCAGGGCGAAGCACCGCGCCCGTGGTGGAATTTCAGCAAGGAACGCAAGGCCACGCTGGCCAAGGAAGCGCCGCTCACGTTGTGGTGACGGCTTCCGGGCAGCCGGTGGCGGCCCACAAGGAGTGACGGATGAGCGATACCTACGACGATGTCAGCCCGGGCGGCAGTCCGATGTTGACCCACACCCGGCCCCGCGACTTCGCGCCGGCGGCCGGTGAGGTGTGCATCGAGCAGATCAGCGCGCATATCGAGCGGCATCTTGGCCCGGTCTCGAGCGTGTTCCATGAAATCGTGTCCGACGCCGTGCACATCGACGTGCACGTGGTGCCGGCCACGGAGGAGTTCCCGCATCTGCGGCTGGTCACGTCGGGCATGAGTGACCTGCCGATGACGCTGTCCGACGACGTCGACGCGCCGCGGTACATGGAGCTGATGGTGACCCTGCCGGCCGACTGGCCGCTGCAGCAGGCCGACCTCGAGGACGAGCGCCACTACTGGCCGATCCGCCTGCTCAAGATGATGGCGCGGCTGCCGCACAAGTTCGACACCTGGCTGGGGTTTGGCCACACCATTCCCAACTTCGATCCTCCCGCGCCCTACGCGCCGGGCGTCGGCTTCGACGGCGTGATCGTGCTGCCGCCGGTGAACGCCCCGGAAGACTTCGGGCACCTGGTGATCGACGCTGAGAAGACCATCGTGTTCATGTCGCTGGTGCCGCTCTACCCCGAAGAAATGGCGCTGAAGCTGAAGAAGGGCAGCGACGCCCTGCTGGATCGCTTCGATGCCAAGGGCGTCAGCGACATCATCGAACCGGGCCGGGTCAACGTTGCCAGGAAGCGCTTCGGCCTGTTCTGAGTGACATACCGCACCGCTATGCTGTTCCCCGTATTTCCAGGATTACTGCGATGACCATCCTCGTCACCGGCGCTGCCGGCTTCATTGGGGCCAACACGGTCCGCGCGCTGCTCGATGCCGGTGAAACGGTGGTCGGGCTGGATAACTACAACGACTACTACGACCCGCAGATCAAGCGCGACCGCGTGGCCGCGCTGTGCCCGGACGCCGACATCCGCGCGCTCGACCTGACCGACCGCGACGGCCTGGCCGCGCTGTTCGAGGAGGTCGCGCCGCGCCGGGTGATCCACCTGGCCGCGCAGGCCGGCGTGCGTTACTCGATCGAGAACCCGCACGCCTACGTCGACAGCAATCTGGTCGGCTTCGTCAACATGCTCGAGCTGTGCCGCCACCGTGGTGTGGCGCACCTGGTGTATGCGTCCAGCAGTTCGGTGTACGGCGATTCGGCCACCCCGCCGTTCTCCGAGGACCAGCGCATCGACAAACCGCGCTCGCTGTACGCGGCCACCAAGGCCGCCAACGAGCTGATGGCCTACACCTACGCGCAGCTGTACGGCCTGCATGCCACCGGCCTGCGCTTCTTCACCGTGTACGGCCCCTGGGGCCGCCCGGACATGGCACCGCTGCTGTTCTCGCGCGCGGTGCTGGCCGGGCGCCCGATCGACGTGTTCAACGACGGAAAAATGCAGCGCGATTTCACACATGTTTCCGACATCGTGGCCGGTATCCTCGGCGCGCTGGCGCATCCGTCCAGCGAGGATGTTCCGCACCGTGTCTTCAACCTGGGCAACCACACGCCGATCGAGCTGGAGCACTTCATCGGGGTCATCGAAGCGGCGGCCGGGCGCCCGGCACACAAGGTGTACAAGCCGATGCAGCCCGGCGACATGGTCCGCACCATGGCCGACACCACGCGCGCCCGTGACGCATTCGGCTATGAGCCGGCCACCCCGATCGAGCAGGGCCTGCCCCCGGTGGTGGCCTGGTGCCGCGATTATTTCGGTACTCACGCCTGACACACATCTGCGGATTCATCTTTGGATAACCTTGGGTGCGGAAAATGCGCGCTCGTTTTCGATCCTGGCCCTCCGCAGAGCCCGACCATGAGCCAACCCCAGCTGTCGGTCGTTGTTCCCGTCTTCAATGAACGCGACAACGTTACCCCCCTGATCGAGGAGATCGTCGCCGCGCTGCGCGGGCAGGTCGCGTTCGAGATCGTCTACGTCGACGACCAATCGCGCGATGACACCCTGGCGGTGCTGCAGGGGCTCAAGGCCGTCCACCCCGAGCTGCGGGTGCTGCACCACGTCAGCCAGAGCGGGCAGAGCACGGCGGTGCGCACCGGCGTCAAGCAGGCCCGCGCCCCCTGGATCGCCACCCTGGACGGCGACGGCCAGAACGACCCGGCCGATATTCCCAAGCTGCTGGCGGCGCGCGCCGCGGCTGCGCCGCAGGTGAAGCTGTTCGCCGGCTGGCGGGTCCACCGCCAGGACTCGGGCAGCAAGCGCTGGGCCAGCAAGTGGGCCAATGCCATCCGCGCGCGCATGCTGCGCGACGACACCCCCGACACCGGCTGCGGCATCAAGCTGTTCGAGCGCGAGGCGTTCCTGGACCTGCCGTACTTCGACCACATGCACCGCTACCTGCCGGCGCTGATGCAGCGTGCCGGCTGGCAGACCATCAGCGTGCCGGTCAACCACCGGCATCGCACGGCGGGGGTGTCCAAATACACCAACCTGGGCCGCGCGCTGGTCGGCATCCGCGACCTGCGTGGGGTGGCCTGGCTGATCACGCGCAGCAAGCGCACCGCCGTGGAAGAACGCTGATGGAGCTGCACTGGCTCGACCAACCGTTGACCTGGCTGTACTGGACCGGCCTGCACGTGACCGGCTGGAAGCTGATCGGCTACACCGGCGCGCTGATGTTCGGCGGCCGCTGGCTGGTCCAGTTCGTGGCCTCCCGGCGCGCCGGCAAGCCGGTGATCCCGCGGCTGTTCTGGTACATGAGCGTGGTCGGCAGCCTGATGACGCTGAGCTACTTCCTGTTTTCAGCCAAGCAGGACTCGGTGGGCGTGCTGCAGAACCTGTTCCCGGCGTTCACCGCGCTGTACAGCCTGAAGCTGGATATCGACCATCGTGGGTGGAAGCGGGACAAGGCGCCGCATTGAGGTGGGCCCACCGACCATCGGTCGGTGGCTACCGCGCGCCTTCGGCGTTGCCCGCGAAGCGGGCAGGACCTTTGATCCATGCGCGGCCCCTTCGCCGGGTGCCATGATCGGGGTTTGCCGTCCACCGGGAACCGCTGATCGTGAAATCGCCCCTCGTCACCGCGCTGCTGCTCGCCCTGGCCCTTCCTGCCGGGGCCGTCCTGGCCGCGCCGCCCGCTGCACCGGCGGCCGCACCGGCCAGCCTGGCCTCTGAAAGCGCCGCCGATGCGCAGTTCCGCAGCATCTATGAGACCGAATGGAAGTGGCGCCAGGACGGCGGTGGTGAAGCCAGCGAAGACGGCGACGGCCCGGCCAACGCCACCCGCATGCCCGACGTGGGCGCGGCGGCCCAACAGGCCCGCCTGAAGGTCTGGGACGAGGTGCTGGCCAAGCTCGGCACGATCGACCCGAAGACGCTCTCGGCCGACAACCAGATCAACTACGCCATCTACCGCGACCAGGTCTTCAACCTGGCCGCCGAGGTACGCCTGCGCGGCTATGAAATGCCGTTCAACGCCGACTCCTCGTTCTGGTCCAACCTGTCCTTCATGGCGCGCCGCGAGATGAAGACCGCCAAGGACTACCGCAACTACATCGCCCGCCTCAACGACGTGCCGCGCTACTTCGACCAGCAGACCGAGAACATGCGGGCCGGCCTCAAGCGCGGCTTCAGCGTGCCGCGCGCGGTCCTGGACGGGCGCGAAGTGTCCATCGCCACCGTGTCCGAACTGAAGGACCCGACCGCCTCGCCGCTGTATGCGCCCTTCAAGAAGTTGCCCGCCAGCATCCCCGCGGCCGAGCAGGCGCAGCTGCAGGAGCAGGCGCGGCAGGCCATCGGGGGCAGCGTGGTGCCGGCGTTCGCCAAGCTGCGCACCTTCTTCGTCAGCGAGTACGTGCCGCAGGCGCGCACCACCCTGGCCGCCGAAGCGATGCCCGACGGCAAGGCGTACTACAAGCAGCAGATCCACGAATACACCACGCTGGACCTCACCCCGCAGCAGATCCACGAGATCGGCCTGAAGGAAGTGGCGCGCATCCAGGCGGAAATGAACGGCATCATCAAGCAGGTGGAATTCAAGGGCAGCTTCGCGCAGTTCCTGACCTTCCTGCGTACCGATCCGCAGTTCTACGCCAAGACCCCCGACGAACTGCTGCACCGCGCCGCGTGGATCTCCAAGCGCGTGGACGGGGTGATCGGCAAGTACATGACCCTGCCGCGCGCACGCTTCACCATCGTGCCGGTACCGCCGGACATCGCCCCGTTCTGGACCGCCGGCCGCGGTGGCATGGGCACCTACTGGCTCAACACCTACAACCTGCCGGCGCGCCCGCTGTACAACCTGCCGGCCCTGACCCTGCACGAATCCGATCCCGGTCATGCGCTGCAGGGCGCACTGGCGGCCGAGCAGGGCGAGCAGCCCGAGTTCCGCCGCAACGCCTACATCTCCGCCTATGGCGAAGGCTGGGGCCTGTACTGCGAAAAGCTGGGCGTGGAGATGGGCATCTACGAAACTCCCTACGAGGATTTCGGCCGCCTGACCTACGAGATGTGGCGTGCCGCGCGCCTGGTGATCGACACCGGCGTGCACCACAAGGGCTGGACCCGCGCGCAGGCCATTGCCTACCTGCGCGACCACACCGCGCTGAGCGAGCATGAAGTGACCACCGAAGTGGACCGCTACATCTCCTGGCCGGGCCAGGCGCTGAGCTACAAGCTGGGCGAGATCGCCATCGTGCGCCTGCGCGCGCAGGCCGAGCAGGAGCTGGGCGACCGGTTCGACGTGAAGTCCTTCCACGATGCCGTGCTCAAGCAGGGCTCGGTGCCGCTGCCGGTGCTGGAGCAGCAGATCCAGGCCTATATTGCCCAGCGCAAGGCTGCCAGCTGACCGCAACGGGATCGGCCGCGACCCGGCCGATCCCGTCAACGTGAACCATCGCGCCGCGCTGCGATTGTGTAACGGGCAAGCCGCCCGCTACCCTGCCGGCATGTTCCGCCACGCCCGCCCCCGTCCGTCCCTGCTGCTGCGCCTGCTGATGCTGGTGGCGGTAGGCCTGGGCGTGTTCGGCACGGCCACGGCGTCGGCACTGGCCGACATCCATATCAGCCTGCACAGCGACGCGGCCCCGGCCGACACCGCGCTGCCCGGCGATGCCGAACCCGATCCGGCCGACGGCGACCTGCTGCATGCACT
Organism: Stenotrophomonas sp. HMWF003; assembly: GCF_003061285.1. NCBI lineage: Bacteria > Pseudomonadati > Pseudomonadota > Gammaproteobacteria > Lysobacterales > Lysobacteraceae > Stenotrophomonas > Stenotrophomonas sp. HMWF003. The sequence goes on from NZ_QAIW01000112.1 coordinate 8,139, forward strand.
GGTGCATTGCGGCCACTGCCACGGTCACGGCGGCGTGCTGCCGATGGCGTCACTGCCGTGGGTCCTGCCCGCTGCGCCGGCGCACAGCGTGCCGGTCGGGCTGGTTGCGCAGTTGCGTACCCAACCGCCGGAGAGCCTGCTGCGCCCCCCGATAGCGTCCTGATGCCACGCGGCTGCGTGCCGCCGTTGTCCATCTGAACCGTTATCTGGAGATTCCCCATGTGGATGCGCCTGGCAGCCTTGGCTGTCCTCGCGTTCGTGCCGTGCGTGTATGCGCAGGGCACGAAAACGCCTGACCCGTTGACCCTCGACGACGCCATCGCGCGCGTTGCCCAGTACCACCCCGACCTCCGCCTGGCCGAGGCGCAGCGCCCGATCTGGGAAGCGCGCCGTGACGCGGCCGGACTGCGCCCGCCGCTGAGCGTGGGCGTGGACCTGGAAAACGCGTTGGGCAGCGGCGATGCCAGCGGCCTGCGCAGCGCCGAGCTGACCGTCACCCTGGCCGGCATGCTCGATCGCGGCGGCAAGCTGGATGCCCGCCGCGCCGTCGCCCAGGCCAACCTGGACAGCCTGGCCCCCCAGCGCGAAACCGCCCGGCTGGACCTGATGGCTGAGGTGGCGCGCCGCTATCTGGCGGTCACCGACGCCCGCCAGCAGCTGGCCATCGCCCGGACCGACATCGAGCAGCGCACGCGCGCGGTGGCGGCTGCGCGCCTACGCCTGCAGGCCGGTGCGTCGCCCGAATCGGTGCTGCTGACTGCCCAGGCGATGCTGGCCCAGGCCGAGCTGGACCGCGACCGCGCCGCCCAGGCCGACCAGTCCGCGCGTGCCGCGTTGTCGGCGTTGTGGCGGCAGCGCGAGCCGGGCTTCGACGTCGTCACCGGCGACCCGATGCAGCTGCCGGCGCTGCAGGACTTCGCGGTGCTGGCCGATCACCTGCAGCGCACCCCCGAGCTGGCGATGCTGGCCGGCGAGCGCCGCATCCGCGAGGCACAGGTGCAGCTGGCCCGCACCGCGGCGCGGCCGGATATCAGCTGGCAGGTCGGCGTACGCAGCAACCGCGAGAACCGTGACACCTCCTTCGTGGCCGGCTTCAGCGTGCCGCTGGGCAGCGTGGCCCGCGCCGCGCCCGAGATCCGCGCGGCCGAAGCCGAACTGGCGCTCAACGCGGTCGAACGCGATGCGCGCGCGCTGCAGCTCTACGCCACCCTGGCCGAAGCCCATGGCCGCTACCTGACCTCGCGGCTGGAAGTCACGCGCATGGCGCGCGACGTGCTGCCGCAGCTCAAACGGGCCGAAAACGCCGCCGAAAAGGCATGGCGCGCCGGTGCCATCAGCTACATGGAATGGGCGCAGCTGCAGGCCATGCGCATCGAGGCCCGCCAGCGCCAGCTGGAAGCGGCCATCGCCGCGCAGACCGCACTGATCGAAATCCAGCGTCTCACCGGGCAGAGCATGCTCGCCACCGGCGACACACCCGCCACTGCCGCCGTGTCCACGGAGGACCGCCGATGACTTCCTTCTTCCCCCGCACCGCCCTCACCGCCGCCCTGCTGCTCGCCCTGCTGGCCCTGGCCGGCTGCGCAAAGGAAGCCGGCACCCCGGCCGCTGCCGACCCGGGCCACGGCGAGGCCGGTCATAGCGACGAGGAGGCGCACGACGAGGACGCGCCGGAAACCACCACGATCACCGCCGCGATGGCCGAACAGACGGGCATTCGGGTCGCCGCGGTCGCGTCCGGCACCATCGCCGACGAGCACGACGTGCAGGGCCTGCTGACCCCCGTTGATGGCCGCGTGGCGCAGGTGATGGCGCGCTTCCCCGGGCCGATCCGCTCGCTGCGCGCCAACGTCGGCGACCGCGTCGCGGCCGGGCAGGTGCTGGCCAGCATTGAAAGCAACCTCAGCCTGACCACCTACACCGTCAGCGCGCCCATCAGCGGCGTGGTGCTGGCGCGCCAGGCCCAGGTGGGCGGCGTGGCGGGCGAGGGCACGCCGTTGTTCGAGATCGGCGACCTGTCCACGTTGTGGGTGGACCTGCATATCTTCGGCAACGACACCCAGCACATCACCGCCGGCGTGCCGGTTACGGTGGCGCGCATGACCGACGGGGTCAGCCAGACCACCACGCTCGAACGCGTGCTGCCCGGTACCGCCACCGCCAGCCAGAGCACCGTGGCCCGCGCCACGTTGCGCAATGACGATGGCCTGTGGCGGCCCGGTGCGGCGGTGAAGGCCCGCATCGTGGTGGCCACCCAAGCGGCCGCGCAGGTCGTGCCCCTGAGCGCGCTGCAGACCATGGACGGCAAGGACGTGGTGTTCGTGCGCAGCGGCGACACCTACACCGCGCGCCCGGTCCGCCTTGGCGCGCGCGATGCGGGCAAGGTTGAAGTGCTTGAGGGGCTGACCCCCGGCGAGCAGGTCGTGGTCGAGCAGAGCTACGTCGTGAAGGCCGACATCGGCAAGGCGGGGGCGTCGCATGAGCATTGAACGCGTCGGCGTGCTGGAACGCATCATCGGTGCGTCCATCGCCCACCGCTGGCTGATGATGAGCCTGACCCTGGTGCTGGTGGCGGTGGGCATCTGGAGCTTCACCAAGCTGCCCATCGACGCCACCCCGGACATCACCAACGTCCAGGTGCAGATCAACACGGCGGCCCCCGGCTATTCGCCGCTGGAGACCGAACAACGCATCACCTACCCGGTGGAAACGGTGATGGCCGGCCTGCCGCGCATGGAGCAGGCGCGCTCGCTGTCGCGCTACGGGTTGTCGCAGGTCACCGTGGTGTTCGAGGACGGCACCGACATCTACTTCGCCCGCCAGCAGGTGGCCGAACGCCTGCAGCAGGTGAAATCGCAGATTCCTGACGGCCTGGACCCGCAGCTGGGTCCGATCTCCACCGGCCTCGGTGAGATCTTCATGTACACCATCGACGCCGATCCCAAGGCGCGCAAACCCGATGGCACTGCCTACACCGCCACCGACCTGCGCACCCTGCAGGACTGGGTGATCCGCCCGCAGCTGCGCAACGTGCCTGGGGTGACCGAGGTCAACACGATCGGCGGCTTCCAGCGCCAGGTGCACATCACCCCGGACCCGGCACGGCTGCGCGCGCTGGGCTTCACCCTGGAAGACGTGGCGCAGGCGGTGGAAGCCAACAACCAGAACGTGGGCGCCGGTTACATCGAACGCAACGGCCAGCAGTTCCTGGTGCGCATTCCCGGCCAGGTGGCCAACCTGGAGGAGATCGGCAACATCGTGCTGGCCCGGCGCGAAGGTGTGCCGATCCACGTGCACGACGTGGCGCAGGTGCAGGACGGCCCGGAGCTGCGCAGCGGCGCGGCCACGCAGAACGGCCACGAAGTGGTGATGGGCACGGTGGTGATGCTGATCGGTGCCAACAGCCGCGACGTGGCCCAGGCCGCGGCCGCACGGCTGCAGCAGGCACAGGCCAGCCTGCCCGAGGGCGTCACCGTGACCGCCAGCTACGACCGCACCGCGCTGGTGGACCGCACCATCGACACCGTGGCCAAGAACCTCATCGAAGGTGCGTTGCTGGTGATCGTGGTGCTGTTCGCGCTGCTCGGCAATTTCCGCGCGGCGTTGATCACCGCCGCGGTGATTCCACTGGCGATGCTGTTCACCCTCACCGGCATGGCACGCGGTGGCGTGTCGGCCAACCTGATGAGCCTGGGCGCGCTGGACTTCGGCCTGATCGTGGACGGCGCGGTGATCATCATCGAGAACTGCCTGCGCCGCTTCGGCGAACGCCAGCACGCGCTGGGCCGCGACATGACCGCCGCCGAGCGCTTCGCCGAAACCGCCAGCGCCACCGCCGAGGTGATCCGCCCGAGCCTGTTCGGGCTGGGCATCATCACCGCGGTGTACCTGCCGATCTTCGCGCTGTCCGGGGTGGAGGGAAAAATGTTCCACCCGATGGCGATCACCGTAGTGCTCGCGCTGACCGGTGCGATGCTGCTGGCACTCACCTTCGTGCCGGCGGCGATTGCTTTGTTCCTCGGCGGCCGCGTGCAGGAAAAGGAAAACCGGCTGATGGCGTGGGTGCGCCGGCGCTATGCGCCGCTGCTGGCCTTCTCGCTGCGGCGCGGGCGGTGGATGGTGGCCGGCGCGTTGGTGCTGGTGGTGGGCTGCGGCCTGCTGGCCACGCGGTTGGGCAGTGAATTCGTGCCCAACCTGGACGAGGGCGACGTGGCCATGCATGCCATGCGCATCCCCGGCACCAGCCTGACCCAGTCGATCCAGATGCAGCTGCAGATCGAAAAACGGCTGGTGCAGTTCGCCGAGGTCGACAAGGTGTTCTCCAAGATCGGCACGCCGGAAGTGGCGTCCGACCCGATGCCGCCGTCGGTGGCCGACACCTTCATCATGATGAAACCGCGCAAGGCGTGGCCGGACCCGCGCAAGTCCCGGGCGGCATTGCTGGGTGAACTGGAAGCGGCGGTGGAGCAGTTGCCGGGCAACAACTACGAGTTCACCCAGCCGATCCAGATGCGCACCAACGAGCTGATCTCCGGCGTGCGGGCAGACGTGGCGGTGATGCTGTTCGGCGACGACCTGGACACGCTGCTGAGCGTGGGCAAGCGCATCGCCAGCGTGGCCGGCACCGTGCCGGGCGCGGCTGACGTGCGCGTCGAGGAAACCAGCGGGCTGCCGCTGCTGACCATCACCCCCAACCGCACCGCGCTGGCCGGCTACGGGCTCAATCCCGGCCAGGTGCAGTCCACCGTGGCCACTGCGGTGGGCGGGCAGGTGGCCGGGCAGCTGTTCGAAGGCGACCGCCGCTTCGACATCGTGGTGCGCCTGCCCGAAGCGCTGCGCCAGGACCCGGCTGCGCTGGCCGATCTGCCGGTGTCGCTGGCCCCGGCGTTGGCCGGCGATGATGCCGACGAGTCCAGCCGCGCCGGCAGCTGGACCAGCGGCAGCGCCCGCACCGTGCCGCTGCGCGAGCTGGCCACGCTGGGCAACAGCGAGGGGCCGAACCAGATCAACCGCGAAAACGGCAAGCGCCGCATCGTGGTCACGGCCAACGTGCGTGACCGCGACCTCGGCAGTTTCGTGGCCGACCTGCAGCAGGCCATCGGGCGTGACGTGCAGGTGCCCAACGGCTACTGGATCGAGTACGGCGGCAGCTTCGAACAGCTGATCTCGGCCAGCCAGCGCCTGTCGATCGTGGTGCCGGTGACGCTGGCGATCATCTTCGCGCTGCTGTTCTGGGCGTTCGGCTCGGTCAAGGACGCGGCGATCGTGTTCAGCGGCGTGCCGCTGGCGCTCACCGGTGGCGTGCTGGCGCTGGCCGCGCGTGGCATTCCGTTGTCGATCTCGGCCGGTGTCGGCTTCATCGCGTTGTCCGGCGTGGCCGTGCTCAACGGGCTGGTGATGATCAGCTTCGTACGCAGCCTGCGCGAGAGCGGCCTGCCGCTGGCCGATGCCGTGCGCGACGGGGCGCTGGGTCGGCTGCGTCCGGTGCTGATGACCGCACTGGTGGCATCGCTGGGCTTCGTGCCGATGGCCTTCAACGTGGGTGCCGGTTCGGAAGTACAGCGCCCGCTGGCCACGGTGGTGATCGGCGGCATCGTGTCGTCCACGCTGCTGACGTTGCTGGTGCTGCCGGTGCTGTACCGGTGGTTGCACCGCAAAGACGATGCGACACCGGTCTCCGGTAGCACCTGACCGTTGGTCGGGTGATGCACGCTGCGGCAGGCATGCAACGTCATGCCTGCCGCGCAGCGGTGAACGTGCGCGTGTCCAACAGGATGCGCCACGATGCGACGTCGAGCGCACTTGCCTGCTGAGTACTTCTGCACCGATATGGGCCACGGTGACATCATCTGGACCCGTATCACGCGGCGGGCAGACCCCAATCGTGCCCACATCTGAGTTGCCAGTGCCTACAACCGCAACTGGCACGGCCAGGTCCTGCCACACGGACATGGCGTGTTTCGCGTCACCAAAGTGCTCGCTAGCAAGCTTGGAATCTCCAGGCCCTGAACGAAAAAAGCGCCCCATCTCTGGGGCGCTTTCAGATTTCGTTCTCGGTGCTTGTGAGTCGCGTCGGCGTGCGCCTATCCCGCCAAAGGCTGAGGAAAGTCCGGGCCATGCCGGTCTTCGCAGCACTACTTTCCTGTTGCCAGGTCCCGATCAGCAGCGCTTGAAGGGAATCATGCCATGTGGCCGACGGCGTGCAAAACCACCCGAACGTCTTGGTTAATGTTCCCAGGGCAGGGTTTTGTGATCACTGCCAGCCTTGTGCTGGCGCGGGATCAGCCAGTGTTCGAGCCGCGTGATGGCCTCATGTACGCCGCATTCCTCGGCCATCGCCTGTCCCAGTGTGACCGCCCTGGCCCGGGTGCCTGGAGCCTCAGCGAACGCCAGTGCCTTGGCCAGCGTTTCTGCATCCAACCGCTTCGGCGACAACGCCGCTGGCGCCACGCCCAACGCCTGCAGCCGCGCTGCCCAGAAGAACTGGTCGGCTGCGAACGGCATCACCAGCGATGGCACCCCGGCCCGGCAGGCCGAATGCGTGGTGCCGCTGCCGCCGTGGTGGATCACCAGCGCGCAGCGCGGGAACAACGCCTCGTGCGGGGTGGGGCCCACCACGAACACGTCGGCGGGCAGGGG
>NZ_QAIW01000113.1:0-6139 GCF_003061285.1 Stenotrophomonas sp. HMWF003
CGTTTGTGCAGGATTGCACAAACGAGCAAGGCGCCCACGAGCCCCCATGGATGGGTTCACGGCGTGTCCCGGCAGGGCCTGGCACCGCCCGCCGCGCTTCAGCAGTGAACAGCTGACCGCCCTATCCAAGCCCACTAAAGTCGCTGCCCTCCAGGCCGATATTGAGCGTGACGCCCGGTTTTTCCTTACCGCCACGCCCGACCCAGGATTCCTTCCATGAACGACAGCAACCCCAACGCCGCCAGCAGCGGTGGCGAGTACCTCAGCTTCACCCTCGGCGCCGAGCACTACGGCGTGGATATTCTCAAGGTCCAGGAAATCCGCGGCTACGACTCGGTCACCCGCGTGCCCGATGCCCCCGATTACATCAAGGGTGTCATCAACCTGCGCGGCACCATCGTCCCGGTCATCGACCTGCGCCTCAAGCTGCGCCTGGAAAAGGCCACGTATGACGCCTTCACCGTCATGATCGTGCTCAACGTCGAAGACCGCGTCGTCGGCATCGTCGTCGACAGCGTCTCCGACGTCATCCCGCTCAACGCCGACCAGATCCGCCCGACCCCCGAGTTCGGCGCCGCCGTCGATACCCGCTTCATCTCCGGCATCGGCACCCAGGACGATCGCATGCTGATCCTGCTGGACATCGAAACCCTGCTCGACAGCGCCGACATGGGCCAGCCGGCCCACGTTGAAGACGCCGCCGCCTGATCGTGCCCTCGCCTCCCCGGTCGATTCGACCGGGGTCGTGAAAAAAGTTCTTCAGTTCCCCCCGCGACGGCCGATAGCTGCTTCAGGACCCGGCTGTGTGGGACTGCCCAAGGCCGGGCCAACTCGTCCAATTTCCCCCGGAGATTTTTCCCGATGAAGTCCCTGCTTGCGCTGTTCTCGGTTGCCGTCCTCGCTTCCTCTGCCTCGTCCGCCTTCGCCCAGTCGGCTGAGATGATCCCGCCGGAAATGGCACCGCGCTCGGTCGGCAAGGACGGCATGGTCTGCGGCAAGGTCGAAAAGGCCCGCTACGCCGAAGGCTCCGAAGGCCAGCCGACCTTCCTGTACATGGGCGGCGCGTTCCCGCGCCACACCTTCTCGGCCCGCATCGCCGGTGCCAACCGCGGCAAGTTCAGCTTCCCGCTGGAAACCCTGGAAGGCAAGACCGTGTGCGTGATCGGCAAGATCGCCCGCGACGCATCGCGTGCTGAAATCGAAGTCAGCTCGCCGGCCGGCCTCAAGCTCGCCAACATCAAGTAATCCGCCGTACGCCATGCCACGCCGGCACTGGCCGGCGTGGTCGCTGCAACCGGGCACGACGCCCGGACGCGTTTGCCACTGGAGATCGCACCGCCCATGCCCTGGATCAACAACCTCAAACTGATGCCGAAGTTGATGCTGACTTTCGGTGTCCTCCTGCTGGTGATGCTGCTGCAGGGCATCGTGGCGTATCGCGGGCTGTACTCGCTCAACAACGTCACCACCGAACTGGCCGGCCACCGGATGGAAAGCATCCGCACCGCCGGTGAAATCCGCGGCATGGTCGGCGAATACCGCAACTCGGCCTACCAGGGCCTGATCCGCGCCAGCGACGACGTCAAGGCCGACGCCAAGAAGCGCGCCGCCGAACTGCGCGGCAAGATCGACCTGTCCATCAAGAAATACCCCGAATTGATCGACAATCCCCAGCAGAAGAAGCTGTTCGACACCTTCGCCAAGGATTGGAAAGACTCGCTGGCCTCCTACGATGCCGTCACCGAGATGCTGGAACTGGATCTCCCCGATGACGCCGTGGATACCTTCGTCGGCGAGACCCGCACCAAGCACCTGAAGGCCTCCTCGGCGCTCGAAGCGCTGATCGCCGAAGACAACCGTCTGGCCCGCGCTTCGCGCGAGGAAGCCGAATCGACCTATGCCGCCTCGGCCACCCTGACCGTCATCGCCCTGCTCGGCGGTGCCGCCCTCGGCCTGGTGCTGGTGTACCTGTTCGCCCGTTCGCTGGTGGGCAGCATGCGCGGCGCCGTGTCGGTCGCCAACGACGTGGCCGGCGGCAAGCTCGACGGCCATATCGACGTCACCCGCAAGGATGAAGTCGGCGACCTGATGCAGGCCATGCAGCGCATGCAGCGCGACCTGCGCGAGCGCACCGAAACCGACCAGGCCATCGCCCGCGAGAACCTGCGCATCCGCACCGCGCTGGATTACAGCTCCACCGGCGTGTACCTGACCGACAACCAGCTCAACATCGTCTACGCCAACCGCGCACTCGAGCAGAGCCTGACCCAGTACCAGGATGAGCTGCGCAAGCACCTGCCCGACTTCGATGCCGGCACCTCGCTGGTGGGCCGCCCGCTGACCGTGCTCGAGCACCGCGGCGAGATGGATGCCAACCTGCTGAACAACCTCAAGGCGAACGGCGTGGCCCGTCGTGCCATGCAGTTCGGCGACGCGCAGTTCGCCCAGGTGGTGTCCACCATCCGCAACCAGGACGGTGAGAGCGTCGGCCACGTGGTCGAGTGGCGCGACCGCACGCCCGAAGCGCTGGTCGAAGCCGAAGTGGCCCGCGTGATTGCCCAGGCCGCCGCCGGCGACCTGTCCGGCCGCATCCGCGCCGATGGCAAGGAAGGCTTCTTCCTGCAGCTGGCCCAGCAGATCAACGGCCTGCTGGACGCCAACGCGGCCAGCATCGAGCAGATCTCCGGCCTGCTCACCGCACTGTCGCAGGGTGATCTCACGGTGCGCATGCACGGTGATTTCCAGGGCGTGTTCGCCACCATGCGCGACGACGCCAATGCCACCGCCGAACAGCTCAGCGGCATCGTCACCAAGATCAAGCACTCCAGCCAGGCCATCAGCTCGGCGGCCAGCGAGATCGCCACGGGCAACAGCGACCTGTCGCGCCGTACCGAGCAGCAGGCGGCGAACCTGGAAGAAACCGCGGCCTCGATGGAGGAACTGACCTCCACCGTGCGCCAGAACGCCGAGCATGCCCGCCAGGCCAACCAGCTGGCCATCGGCGCGCACAGCGTCGCCAGCCAGGGTGGCGAAGTGGTCGGCCAGGTGGTCACCACCATGAGCGCGATCCAGACCTCGTCCAAGAAGATCGCCGAGATCATCTCGGTCATCGACGGCATCGCCTTCCAGACCAACATCCTGGCGCTGAACGCGGCCGTGGAAGCCGCACGTGCCGGTGAGCAGGGCCGCGGTTTTGCCGTGGTTGCCTCCGAAGTACGTACCCTGGCCCAGCGTTCGGCCGGTGCGGCCAAGGAGATCAAGGGCCTGATCGACGACTCGGTCGGCAAGGTCAACGACGGCTCGGCCCTGGTGCACAAGGCGGGCGCGACCATGGGCGAGATCGTCGCCTCGGTGCAGCGCGTGACCGACATCATGGCCGAGATCTCCGCGGCCTCGCAGGAACAGTCGGCCGGCATCGAGCAGGTCAACCAGACCGTGGTGCAGATGGACGAAACCACCCAGCAGAATGCCGCGCTGGTGGAAGAAGCCACCGCCGCCGCCCGTTCGATGGAAGAACAGGCCGGCCACCTCAGCGACGCGGTGTCGATCTTCAAGCTCGACGCGCATGACGTGGTGCTGCCGCCGGCCGCCGTGGCGGCCCCGGCCCCGCGTGCCGCACGCGCGGTTGCCGCAGCGCCAGCCCCGGTCCGCCGTGCAGCGGCCCGCCCGGTCGCCACCGAGCTGGCTGACGGCGACTGGCAGGAGTTCTAAGCGCACCTGCGCTCTGTAACCCTGCATGACGGAAGGCCCCGATACCCATCGGGGCCTTTTTTGTTGGCAAAACCGCCGGTAGAGCCACCCCATGGGTGGCTGCACACCTTCCGGCGCCTTATGCAGCCACCCATGGGGTGGCTCTACCCATCTGCGCCATTGCGTGCAGCCGACCAACGGTCGGCTCTACCCCTTCGGCACCCCGCGCAGCCACCCATGGGGTGGCTCTACCCCCGCCGTGGGCCGGTCGAACCTGAATACGCTCAGTCACCTGCCCTCAATAGCCGCTGCCTTTGGCCGATAACAGCATTGCCGCGACACGTTCGTCGACCAAAGATGCCCTGCCCATGAATCTGATCAGCCGCTGGAACCAGTATTTCTCCAACCTGTCCGTCAGGCGCAAGCTCAACCTGCTCACCGCGCTCATCGCCGTCGGCGTCATCGCCCTGGCCGTGATCGCTGCGCGCATGCAGTACCTGGACCTCACCGATACCCGCAAGGACAGCCTGAAGATCCAGGTCGAACTGACCTACGGCATCCTGGACCACTACCACCGCCTGGCCGAGACCGGCGAGCTGACCGAACCGGCCGCCAAGGCCGCCGCGCTGGAAGCGCTCGAGCGCATGCGCGCCGACAGCGACGCCTACTACTACAGCGTCTACGACACCCAGTACCGCGTGCTGATGCATCCGTTCCGCAAGGACCTGATCGGCAAGGACATGCAGGCATTCCGCTCCGAGGACGGCGTGCAGCTGTTCCACGACCTGGTCCAGGTCGCGCGCCAGGGCGGCGGCGTGGTGTCCTACAAGTGGGCCAAGGCCGGCGCCGAGGGCCTGTACGACAAGTCGTCCTACGCCGGCCTGTACGCGCCGTGGCAGTGGGTGATCAGCAGCGGCGTGTACATGGAAGACGTACAGCAGCAGGCGCTGGTGTTCACCGCCATCATGACCGCCAGCGGCGGCGCCGTGGTGCTGATCGTGCTGGCGCTGAGCTGGCTGATCGGCAACCGCATCACCCTGCCGCTGCGCCAGGCCACGCAGGTGGCCGAGAGCATCGCCGCCGGCAAGCTCGACAGCCGCATCGGTGCCCAGGCACACGACGAACCTGGCCGCCTGCTGGAAAGCATGGCGCGCATGCAGCAGCAGCTGCACGCGGTGATCAGCGGCCAGCGCGAGATGGCCAACCGCCACGACGCCGGCCAGACCAGCTACCGCATGGACGAAAGCGCCTTCCCCGGCGAGTACGGGCTGATGGTGCACGAAACCAACACCCTGGTCGGCGCGCACGTGCAGACCATGCAGAGTGTCCTGCAGGTGGTGCAGCGCTACGCGGTGGGCGACCTGTCCGCCGAGATCGCGCGCTACCCCGGCGAGAAGGCCGCCATCACCGACACCGTCGATGCGGTCAAGCAGAACCTGGCCAGCATCAATGCCGAGATCAAGCGCTTGGGCGCGGCTGCCGCGGCCGGTGATTTCAGCCAGCGTGGCGACACCGCCGGCTTCGACCACGACTTCCGCCTGATGATCGCCAACCTCAACGCGATGATGCAGGTCAGCGACGACAACCTGGGCAAGCTCTCGCAGCTGCTCTCGGGTATCGCCGAGGGCGACCTCACCGTGCGCATGCACGGCGACTTCCAGGGCGTGTTCGCCAGCATGCGCGACGATGCCAACGCCACCGTCTCCCAGCTCACCCAAATCGTGGGCCAGATCCAGGCCGCGGCGGGCAGCATCAACCAGGCCGCCGGCGAGATCGCCAGCGGCAACAGCGACCTGTCGCGCCGCACCGAACAGCAGGCGGCCAACCTGGAAGAAACCGCCGCCTCCATGGAGGAACTGACTTCCACCGTGCGCCAGAACGCCGAACACGCCCGCCAGGCCAACCAGCTGGCCATCGGCGCGCACGGCGTGGCCAGCCAGGGGGGCGACGTCGTCGGCCAGGTGGTCACCACCATGAGCGCGATCGAAGCCAGCTCCAGGCGCATCGCCGAGATCATCTCGGTCATCGACGGGATCGCCTTCCAGACCAACATCCTGGCGCTGAACGCCGCGGTGGAAGCGGCGCGCGCGGGCGAACAGGGTCGCGGTTTTGCCGTGGTCGCCTCCGAAGTACGCACCCTGGCCCAGCGTTCGGCCGGGGCCGCCAAGGAGATCAAGGGCCTGATCGACGACTCGGTGGCCAGCGTGGCCGACGGCTCGGCGCTGGTGCACAAGGCCGGCACCACCATGGGCGAAATCGTCGCCTCGGTGCAGCGCGTGACCGACATCATGGCCGAGATCTCCGCCGCCTCGCAGGAACAGTCGGCCGGCATCGACCAGGTCAACCAGACCGTGGTGCAGATGGACGAAACCACCCAGCAGAACGCCGCACTGGTGGAAGAAGCCACCGCCGCCGCGCGTGCGATGGAAGAACAAGCCGGCCAGCTGTC
>NZ_QAIW01000114.1:0-2322 GCF_003061285.1 Stenotrophomonas sp. HMWF003
CACCCTATGTGCGCCCCACCCAGGAAGGGCTCATCGCCCACTACCGCGCCGTCGCCGACCAGGGCGGGCTGCCGGTGATCCTGTACAACGTGCCCGGGCGCACCGGCTGCGACATGCTGCCCGAGACCGTGGCCGTGCTGGCCGCGCACCCGAACATCGTGGGCATCAAGGAAGCGGTGGGCGATGTGGGCCGCGTGCAGGCCCTGCTGGCGCTGCGTTCGGCCGATTTTGCCGTGCTCAGTGGCGATGATGGCACCGCGGCGCGCTCGATCCTCTCCGGGGTCGATGGCTTGATCTCGGTGGGCTCCAATGCCCTGCCGGGGGCATACCGCCGCATGTGCGACCTGGCCGCGGCCGGCGAGCGCGAGGCGACCGAGGCGTGGGATGCCCGCCTGGAGCCGTTCCATGAATTCTGCGGCGTGGAGTCCAATCCGATCCCGGTGAAGGACCTGCTGCGCCGGATCGGCATCGGCCACGGGCTTCGCCTGCCGCTGCTGTCCCTGTCTGCGGCGCACCATGCCGCTGCCGAACACCTGGCCACCGACATCGGTGCGCTGGAAGCACTATCCAACCACTGACCACCCGTGGTCACCCAGGAGATTCCCATGCGTCAATCCGTTTCCGCCATCCGCGTGCTGTCCTTCGCGATCCTGGCCACTGCCACCCTCGTGGGTACCACTGGTTGCTTCAAGCGCGGTGCCAAGGGCGACTATGCGCTGGCGCCGGAAGTGCGTCCGCTGGAAGTGCCGCCGGACCTGAACGCCCCGGGCGGCAGCCCGGCCGCCCAGGTGCCGGTGCTGGCCTCGCAGGCTGCCAGGCCGGCGCCGGCGGCAGCGTCCACCCAGGCCCCGACCAACGCGGCCGGTTTCACCGTGCCGGGCAGCAAGGACGAGGTGTTCGGCAAGGTCGGCACCGCGCTGGAATCGGTGGCCGGCGTGAAGATCGCCAGCAAGGCACAGCTGCTGGGTTCCTATGACGTGGCCTACGAAGGCAGCGACTTCCTGGTGCGTGTGGTCGGCGTGGAAGCCGGCGCCTACGTGTCGGCGGTCGACCCGCGCGGTCTGCCGGCCACCGGCGCCGCCCCGACCAAGCTGCTGGGCGAGCTGAAGGCGAAGCTGGCTCAGTAAGGAAGACAAGCGGTAGGTCCGGTCGGGTCCGACGCTGAGTGCGTCGGGCCCGGGAGCAGCCGGCCAGCGGCCGGCACTACGTGCGTTGGGCCCGCGAGCAGCCGGCCAGCGGCCGGCACGACCCGCCATCTGCCAGAGATACGAAAAAGGGCGCCCATGGCGCCCTTTTTCGTTGCCACCGCGATAGCGGCTCAGCGTTCCAGCAGCGGCAGCTTGTCCGGCTTGCCGTCCCATTCGCCGGCGTCGGCGGGTGGGTCCTTGCGCACGGTCAGCACCGGCCAGGCCTTGGCCAGCTCGGCATTGAGGCCCACGAACACTTCCTGCCCGGCGGGCACGTCGTCTTCGGGGAAAATGGCGTTGACCGGGCATTCCGGTTCGCACAGGGTGCAGTCGATGCACTCGTCCGGGTCGATCACCAGGAAGTTCGGGCCTTCATGGAAGCAATCCACGGGGCACACTTCCACGCAATCGGTGTGTTTGCACTTGATGCAGTTTTCGGTGACAACGAAAGGCATGGGGAAATCCGGCGTTAAGCCGCGTAATTCTAGAACAGGTTGTGGCCGAATGCTGGCGTGGCGTACGCAGTCGGCCCGCCCTGATGCCCGGGCGGGCACGCGCAGCCCTTGTGCAGCAAGGCGTTGCGGGTTCTACGCAGCACCGCAGCCGGTCAGTCCAGGCGGACCCGGCTCTCCGGAAGGCCGGGATGCGCCTGGGGCGCGCTGAACAGGCTGCCGGCCTGCGGGCTGGCCGCCAACTGTTCGGGCGTGTGGTCCAGCCGCGAACTGATCACGTACAACGTGCGCAGGTCGGGCCCACCGAAGGCAACACAGGTGGGGTTCTTCACCGGCACCGGCTGCACCTGCAGCAGTGCGCCGTCGGCGCCATAGCAGCTCACCTGGCCGGCGCGCCATTGCGCGTTCCAGACCCGCCCGTCGGCGTCCACCGCCGACCCGTCGGGCTCGGCGGCGCGGTTGGCCAGCGTGGCGAACACGCGCACGTTGGTGGTGCGGGCGCGCTCCGGATCGTAATCGCAGGCCATGATCCGGGGGGTTACCGAGTCGCACCAGTACAGCGTGCGGCCATCCAGGCTGAAGCTGACCGCGTTGGGAATCACGATGCCCGGTAGCGGCAGTTCGCGCAGGCCGTGGCGGCTGGAGTACTGATAGAAGCGGCCGTCGGCGGCGCGCGCCGGGTG
>NZ_QAIW01000114.1:2386-2674 GCF_003061285.1 Stenotrophomonas sp. HMWF003
GCCGAACACGAAGTTGCCGTGCCGGTCGGCGCGCCCATCGTTGCTGCGTGTGTACGCATGGTGGGGCTCCACGTCGGCCAGCCACTGCAGCGGCAGCGCAGTGTCGGTGGCGGCGGCCAGATCGGCGCGGTGCAGGGATTTGGCCAATGCCACCAGCAGCGTGCCATCGTCGAACAGCCCGATGCAGCCGGGCGGGTCCGGCAATACCCACTGACGGGTGCTGCCACTGGCCGGCGTGTGCTGCCATAGCCGCCGTTCGGCGATGTCGATCCAGAGCAGGCTCTGCCG
>NZ_QAIW01000114.1:2684-8627 GCF_003061285.1 Stenotrophomonas sp. HMWF003
GTGGCCGGCGCGCGTTCAAGGCTCATCGCGACACCTCCTGCGACATCGGCACCCTCGGCGTGGTGCTGCAGCGGGATGCGCCGATCCGGCGGATGTTGATGGGCATGGGTGGGCGCTCCTCGACGATACCGCGCCACGCCCGGGAGTGGGGAGGGCGGCGAGGCGGGCATGGTCGCAGTGGAGGGCGCCGGTGATCAACCGGTTGCCGAGCCAGGCAACGACCTGTCGCCCGGGCGGGCCGTGGTCGAACCGCCGCCCAGCAGGCGCAAAAGGTATGAGAACCTGTCCATTCCTGCCTGCTGTGGTGTCGGACAGCGCCCCTTCTACCCAGGTATTCCCATGACCCGTGCTTCGCTCAGCAGTACCCGCGCCGGCAGCGGCGAGAACACCGGCTTCATCGTCCTGATCAGCTGCGTGGCCACCATCGGCGGCTTCCTGTTCGGCTTCGACAGCGGCGTGATCAACGGCACCGTCGATGGCCTCAAGGACACCTTCCAGTCCAGCTCGGCCGGGATCGGCTTCGAGGTGGCCTCGATGCTGCTCGGCTGCGCGATCGGCGCGTTCTTCGCCGGCCGCCTCGGTGACCGGCTGGGCCGCCGCGGCGTGCTGATCATCGCCGCGGTGATGTTCCTGTTCTCGGCCCTGGGCGCCGGTGCGGCGCACAGCTCCACGGTGTTCATCATCGCGCGGGTGATCGGCGGGGTCGCGGTCGGCGCGGCCAGCGTGATGTCGCCGGCCTACATCGCCGAGGTGGCCTCGGCCCGGTACCGCGGCCGGCTGGCCACGGTGCAGCAGATCGCGATCATCAGCGGGCTGTTCTGCGCCTTCATGAGCAACTACCTGTTGGCCAAGGCGGCTGGAGCGTCCACCGAGTCCCTTTGGCTGGGCCAGGCGGCATGGCGCTGGATGTTCTGGATGCAGGCCCTTCCTTCGCTGCTGTTCCTGGGGTTGCTGCTGGTGATCCCGGAGAGCCCGCGCTTCCTGATGGTGAAGGGCCGCCGGGACCAGGCCCTGGCGGTGTTGACCCGGCTGTACGGTGCGCCAGAAGCGCAGGCCAAGATCCGCGAGATCGAGGGCTCCCTGGCCCAGGACCAGCACCGGCCCACCTTCGCCGACCTGGTCAGCAGGAGCACCGGCAAGCTGCGTCCTATCGTGTGGGTCGGCATCGGCCTGGCGGTGTTCCAGCAACTGGTCGGCATCAACGTCGTCTTCTACTACGGCGCGGTGCTGTGGCAGGCGGTGGGCTTTTCGGAGAATGACGCGCTGCTGATCAACGTGTTGTCCGGGGCGCTCAGCATCGGGGCCTGCCTGGTGACCGTGGTGCTGATCGACCGCATCGGCCGCAAGCCGCTGCTGTGGATCGGCTCGGTGGGCATGTCGCTCGCGCTGGCGCTGGTCACGTTCGCCTTCGCCAGCGGCTCGCTGGATGCCGGCGGCACGCTGCAGCTGTCCGACGGCATGGGCGTGCTGGCGCTGGTGGCGGCCAATGTCTACGTGGTGTTCTTCAACATGTCCTGGGGCCCGGTGATGTGGGTGATGCTGGGCGAGATGTTCCCCAACCAGATCCGCGGCTCGGGGCTGGCGGTGGCCGGCGCGGCGCAGTGGACGGCCAA
This sequence comes from Stenotrophomonas sp. HMWF003, assembly GCF_003061285.1. Classification (NCBI taxonomy): domain Bacteria; kingdom Pseudomonadati; phylum Pseudomonadota; class Gammaproteobacteria; order Lysobacterales; family Lysobacteraceae; genus Stenotrophomonas; species Stenotrophomonas sp. HMWF003. The sequence goes on from NZ_QAIW01000114.1 coordinate 4,298, forward strand.
TTTCGCCATCACGGTGTCCTTCCCGGTTCTGCTGGGCAGCATCGGCCTGGCTGCGGCCTATGGCATCTATACGGTGGCCGCGGTGCTGTCGGTGTTCTTCGTGCTGCGCCTGGTCAAGGAGACCAAGGGCAAGGAACTGGAGCAGATGGAGGGCTGAAGGGGCGCCTGACCGGGCTGAGCGGGGCGGCCGGTGCAGCGGGCCGCGCGTGTTCCCCGCTGCGCGCCTGGCAGGGCAGGGACCGGCGGTCCTGGGCCTGGAACGCAAAAAACCCCGCCGTGGCGGGGTTTTTGGCTTCCGTGCAGCGCGACTGGTGCTCCCTAGGGGACTCGAACCCCTGTTTTAGCCTTGAGAGGGCCACGTCCTAACCATTAGACGAAGGGAGCAGGCTTTGTCGCGAACTGCGCAGCGCGCTAGTATATGGACCTAGATGCCATTGGGCAATCCCGAAAACTCAACCGGAAGCGCCAACATCAATTCTTCTGCTACATCACCGTTCAGCCTGCGCGTGATTCCGCGCGACCAGCACACCATCTCCCGCAAGGACATCAGCCCCAACGCGTTGCGCGTGTTGTACCGGCTGCGTGATTCCGGGTTCGCTGGCTACCTTGTAGGGGGCGCCGTGCGCGACCTGCTGGTCGGAGGCAACCCCAAGGACTTCGACGTGGCCACCGATGCCACCCCGGAACAGGTCAAGGCGCTGTTCCGCAACTGTCGCCTGATTGGCCGCCGCTTCCGGCTGGCACATGTGGTGTTCGGTCGCGAAATCATCGAAGTGGCCACCTTCCGCGCGAACATCGACGATGGCAGTGGCGACCGCGAGATGGAAAACGGCATGCTGGTCCGCGACAACGTCTACGGCAGCATCGAAGACGACGCGATCCGCCGTGACTTCACCTGCAATGCCTTGTATTACGCCATCGAGGATTTCTCGGTGCGCGACTACACCGGCGGCTTCGAAGACGTCCAGGCGCGCCTGATGAAGCTCATCGGCGACCCGGAAAAGCGCTACCAGGAAGACCCGGTGCGGATGCTGCGCGCGGTGCGCCTGGCCGCCAAGCTCGGCTTCCAGATCGACGACGCCAGCGCCGAGCCGCTGCCGCGGCTTGCCGGCCTGCTGGCCGAAGCCGCGCCGGCGCGGCTGTTCGAGGAAGTGCTCAAGCTGTTCCTGTCCGGGCACGGCGTGGCCAGCTTCGAAGGCCTGGAGCGCTACGGCCTGCTCGATGTGATGTTCCCCGAGAGTGCCGCCGCACTGCGCAGCAACCGCAGCGGTGCGTTGCGCCGCATGGTCATCGAAGGCCTGCACAACACCGACCTGCGCGTGGCCAACGATGAGCCGGTGTCGCCGTCGTTCCTGTTCGCGCTGCTGCTGTGGCCGGCGTTCTGCCGCGCCCTGGCCAGCCTGCAGAAGCAGGGCGTGGCGCTGGAAGAGGCGCAGCGTCGCGCCGCCGACCGGGTCACCCTGCACCAGCTGACCACGATCGCGCTGCCGCGCCGCTTCTCGCTGCCGATGCAGGAGATCTGGCTGCTGCAGGGGCGCTTCGGCTCGCGCCAGCGCAAGCGCGTGATCCGTACCCTGACCCATCCGCGCTTCCGCGCCGCCTACGACTTCCTGGTGTTGCGCCAGGTGGCCTCCAGCGAGCACAGCGCCGATGTCGAGTTCTGGCGCGAAGCGCAGCTGCAGTCCGGCCCGGAGCTGGATTCGGCGCTGGACGCGGCGCATGGCGAGGGCGAAGTCGACGAAGACGGCGCGCCGCGCAAGCGTCGCCGCCGGCGCCGTCGTCCGGGCGGGGCCGCCACGGGCGAGTAAGACGTGACCGCTGCCTGCATTGGATTGGGCGCCAACCTGGGGGACGCCGCGCAGACCCTGCGCGATGCGTTCCAGGCCTTGGCGGGGTTGCCGCGCACCACGCTGCGCGCGCGCTCGCCGCTGTACAGCACGCCGGCCTGGGGCAATGAAGACCAGCCGGCGTTCGTCAACGCCGCCGCGCTGCTCGACACCGCGCTGGACGGTCCGGAACTGCTGGAGGCGCTGCTGGGCATCGAGCGTGATTTCGGCCGGGTCCGCGCGCCGGGCGTGCACTGGGGGCCGCGGACGCTGGACCTGGACCTGCTGCTGTTCGGCGAGGACATCATCGACCTGCCGCAGCTGAAGGTCCCGCATCCCCACCTGCACGAGCGCGCGTTCGCGCTGCTGCCGCTGGCCGACATCGCCGCCGATGCGGTGATTCCCGGTCACGGCCGTGTGCGGGATGCTGTGATGCGGGTCGAGGCCTGCGGGATCGCGCCAATAGGGGGATAATGCGGGGCTTATCGCCACCGGTTATCAGCTCATGAGTACCCACGCAGACAGCAAGCCCTGGACCGTTCCCGCCCTGGCCGAGGCCAAGCGCAACGGCCAGAAGCTGGTGATGTTGACCGCCTACGACGCCGGGTTCGCGCGTGCGTTCGACGCCAACGGCGTGGACCTGATCCTGATCGGCGACTCGCTGGGCATGGTGGTGCAGGGGCATGATTCGACCCTGCCGGTCACCACCGACGACATGGTCTACCACACCCGTGCCGTGGCCCGCGTGCTGCAGCGGGCGCTGCTGGTGGCCGACCTGCCGTTTGGCGCCGACGCCACCCCCGAGCGCGCTCTGGATGCCTCGCTGCGCCTGCTGCAGGCGGGCGCGGAGATGGTCAAGATCGAAGGCGCCGGCTTCAAGCTGGACATCATCCGCTACCTGGTCGAGCGCGAGATCCCGGTCTGCTCGCACCTGGGCCTGACCCCGCAGTCCGTGCTGCGCCTGGGCGGCTACCGCGTGCAGGGCCGGGGCGATGCCGCCCAGCAGCTGCGCGACGACGCCAAGGCCGCGGTCGAGGCCGGTGCCACCCTGATCGTGCTGGAGTGCGTGCCCACCCCGGTGGCCACCCAGGTCACCGCCGACGTGTCCGTGCCCACCATCGGTATCGGCGCCGGCCCCGGCTGCGACGGCCAGGTGCTGGTGCTGCATGATTTCCTCGGCCTGGACAGCGGCCATCGCCGGCCCAAGTTCGTCAAGGATTTCCTTGCCGACGGCGGGTCGGTCGCCGGTGCTGTCCGTGCCTACGCCGACGCCGTGCGCGACGGCTCCTTCCCCGACGCAGAACACGCCTACGCCTCATGATCGAAACCGTCACCGAACTGTCCCGCCTGCGCGCCGTCGTCAACGGCTGGAAGCGCGAGGGCCTGCGCGTCGCGCTGGTCCCCACCATGGGCAACCTGCATGCGGGTCACTATTCGCTGGTCACGCTGGCGCGGCAGTACGCCGACCGCGTGGTCTCCAGTGTCTTCGTCAATCCGACCCAGTTCGGCCCCAACGAAGACTTCACCCGCTACCCGCGCACCCCGGAAGCCGACACCTCCGGGCTGGAGCAGGCCGGTTGCGATGTGCTGTGGCTGCCCACGGTCGAATCGATGTACCCGTTCGGCATTGAACTGGCGGCCAGCGTCAACGTGCCGGGCATCAGCGGCCTGCTGGAAGGCGCCCACCGCCCGGGCCATTTCGATGGCGTGTGCACGGTGGTCTCGCGCCTGTTCAACCAGGTGCAGCCGGACGTGGCCGCCTTCGGCAAGAAGGACTACCAGCAGCTGGCGGTGATCCGCCAGATGGTGGAAGACCTGGCCTTCCCGATCCAGATCGTGGGCGGGGACATCGTGCGTGAAAGCGATGGCCTGGCCATGAGCTCGCGCAACCAGTACCTCAACGCCGACCAGCGCCCGGTCTCGACCACCATCCACCAGGTGCTGCTGGGCATGCGCGAAGGCTTCATCGCCGGCAAGACCCGCAGCCTGATCGAAGCCGACGCCACCGCCGCCCTGCAGGCGGCCGGGTTCCAGGTGGACTACGCCGTGGTGCGCAAGCCGGACCTGTCCGAGCCGGCCGACGCCAATGACGGCACCCGGGTGGCCCTGATCGCCGCGCGCATCGGTACCACCCGGTTGATCGACAACCTGGAGTTCTGAGGGCGCCCCCGCACAGCCGATGAACGAACGCCCCATACCCCCGGCCGCGCTCGCCGACGACCATGCCGTGGAGATGCTGCGGGTGTGGGTCGCCGCGCGCGGCCTGCACTGTTCGATGAAGATCGGCATGCACGAACCGTCGCTGGGCATTGCCGAGGAGCGGGCCTGGGGGATGATCCTGGCCGACACCGCCCGCCACCTGGCCGAGGGCATCGCCGGCCTGCGCGGCAGCGCCGACGCGGCCGCCCCGCTGGAGGCGATCATCGCCCACTTCCTGGCCGAGGTCGGCAAGCCGGCGGGCCCGGTGAGCGGCGGTGGGGCCGACGGCGACGCCTGAGGCGGGC
>NZ_QAIW01000115.1:0-3474 GCF_003061285.1 Stenotrophomonas sp. HMWF003
GTGGTGGCGGGAGCGTCCAGCGGCGTCTCGCTGGGCAGCTGTTCGCGGGTCATGAACATCGCCACCGCCGCAACCGAGGCGGCCAACGCGGCGCCACCGCCCCACCGACGCCAGCCACCGCGGCGTTCGCGATTGCGTTCGACTGGCGCCACGTGCGCCAGCGGGGCCGGTTCGGCGGCGACCGCACCGCGCACGCGCGCGGCGAAATCCACCGGGGCCGGTGCGCAGGCCTGGCCGCGCAGCACGTCGCCCAGCACCTGCCAGCGCTCGTGGCAACCGGCCAGCGCCTCATCGTGCTCCAGGCGGCGCAGCATGAAGCGCGCCTCGTCGGGCGACAGTGCGCCATCAATCAGCGCCGACAGCTGCTGGCGGTTGTGCGTGTCGATCTTGTCCGGCGTGGTGCCGGCGGTTCCAGGAATTGGCATGTGTTCGCTCATACGCGGCTCTTCTCGCGGGTGGCACTGCCGATATCCAGCAGCGGCCGAAGTTCAGTGTCGATCGCCTCGCGGGCGCGGAAGATCCGCGACCGCACGGTGCCGATCGGGCACCCCATCTTCTGCGCGATATCTTCGTAACTCAGCCCGTCCACCTCGCGCAGGGTGATGGCTGATCGCAGTTCTTCCGGCAACGCCGCCACCGCCTTCATCACCGTCTGCTCCAGCTCCTGGCGCATCAACTCGCGCTCGGGAGTGTCGGTGTCGCGCAGGCGGGTGCCGCTGTCGAACTGCTCGGCGTCACCGATGTCGATGTCATCGGTGGGCGGCCGGCGGTTGTGGGCGGCAAGGTGGTTCTTGGCAGTATTCACGGCTATCCGGTGCAACCAGGTATAGAACTGGGCGTCGCCCCGGAAACTGCCGATCGCGCGGTACGCGCGGACGAACGTGTCCTGTGCGACGTCCTGACATTCACTCCAGTCGGCGATGTAGCGCCCGATCAGTGCCACGATCCGATGCTGGTACTTGCGCACCAGGACATCGAACGCCGCACTCTCGCCGCGCTGCACGCGCCGGACCAGCTCCAGGTCCAGCTCCTGTGGTGTTTCAACCTCGGCCATGTGGGGCCGCACTCCTGTCAGCCCGACCAACGTCGAGCAATGAGACTGCCAATCCCGGGAAAAGTTCAGCGACCGATCACACGACGCCGCACCAGCTTTTAACCACCGTTCCGTTAAGGTTCCCGCTCACGGCACTGAACCGGGCCTGCCCATCCCCCAGCTATTGGGATTTGACGGGGAGGAAACAACCTCTGGATCATAGCCCCCTTCTCCATACACAACCGGATGGAACGTTCCCATGCTCTCAGGCTTCGATGGGCTCCGCTTCGCACATTGGCACCCGCAGATCCGTGATGATGGTGTGGTGGTGCTCAGCCTCGACCGCCACGACAGCAGCGTCAACGCGATGTCCCAGGACGTGCTGCTGGAACTGGGCGACCTGATCGAACGCATCGCCATGGACCCGCCCAAGGCGGTGGTGATCCAGTCGATCAAGCCGGCCGGCTTCATTGCCGGTGCGGACTTGAAGGAGATCCAGGAATTCGACCGCCGCGGCACCGTCAACGACGCCATCCGCCGCGGCCAGAGCACCTACCAGAAGCTGGCCGAGCTGCCCTGCCCGACCGTGGCCGCCATTCACGGGCATTGCCTGGGCGGCGGCACCGAGCTGGCGCTGGCCTGCCGCTACCGCGTGGCCTCCAACGATCCGTCCACCCGGATCGGCCTGCCGGAAACCCAGCTGGGCATCTTCCCCGGCTGGGGCGGCAGTTCGCGCCTGCCGCAGCTGGTGGGCGCGCCGGCGGCGATGGACATGATGCTGACCGGTCGCAACCTGTCGGCATCGGCCGCGCGCAGCATCGGCCTGGTCGACAAGGTCGTGGCGCCCGCGGTGCTGCTGGATACCGCCGTGGCACTCGCGCTGACCGGCACCACCCGGCCGTTCAAGCAGCGCGCGACCGCCTGGGCCACCAACACCTGGCTGGCGCGCAAGCTGCTGGCCCCGCAGATGGCCAAGCAGGTCGCGCGGAAGGCCAAGAAGGACCATTACCCGGCGCCCTACGCGCTGATCAACACCTGGGCACGCACCGGCGGCAGCCCGATCCAGACCCGCCTGGACGCCGAACGCCGTGCGGTGGTGAAGCTGGCGGGCACCCCGACCGCGCGCAACCTGATCCGCATCTTCTTCCTCACCGAACGCCTGAAGGCGCTGGGGGGCAAGGACCATGGCATCAGCCACGTACACGTGGTGGGCGCCGGGGTAATGGGCGGCGATATCGCGGCGTGGTCGGCCTACAAGGGCTTCAACGTGACGCTGCAGGACCGTGAGCAGCGTTTCATCGACCCGGCAATGGAACGCGCGCAGGCGCTGTTCGCCAAGAAGGTGAAGGACGAGAGCAAGCGTCCGGCGGTGGCCGCGCGCCTGAAGGCCGACCTGGCCGGTGAAGGCGTGGCGCTGGCCGACCTGGTGATCGAGGCGATCATCGAAGATGCCGACGCCAAGCGTTCGCTGTACCAGACGCTGGAGCCGAAGATGAAGGCCGGTGCGCTGCTGACCACCAACACGTCGTCGATTCCGCTGCTTGAGCTGCGCGACCACATCGAGCACCCGGCGCAGTTTGCCGGCCTGCACTATTTCAATCCGGTGGCGCAGATGCCGCTGGTGGAGATCATCCACCACGACGGCATGGCCCCGGAGACCGAGCGCCGGCTGGCCGCGTTCTGCAAGGCGCTGGGCAAGTTCCCGGTGCCGGTGGCCGGCACGCCCGGGTTCCTGGTCAACCGCGTGCTGTTCCCGTACATGCTGGAAGCGGCCACGGCGTATGCGGAAGGCATTCCGGGCCCGGTGATCGACAAGGCGGCGGTGAAGTTCGGGATGCCGATGGGCCCGATCGAACTGCTGGATACGGTGGGGCTGGACGTGGCCGCCGGCGTGGGCAAGGAACTTGCGCCGTTCCTGGGCCTGCAGATTCCGGCTGCATTGCAGACGGTCGAGCAGGGCAAGCGCGGCAAGAAGGATGGCCAGGGTATCTACACGTGGGAAAACGGTCGCGCGCAGAAGCCGGACGTGCCGGCCAACCAGGAGGTGCCTGCGGATCTGGAAGATCGCCTGATCCTGCCGCTGCTCAACGAGGCGGTGGCGTGTCTGCACGATGGGGTGGTGGCGGATGCGGATCTGTTGGATGCAGGCGTGATCTTCGGTACCGGGTTCGCGCCGTTCCGCGGCGGCCCGATCCAGTACATCCGGGCGACCGGTGCCGATGCGCTGGTGGAGCGTTTGAAGGTGCTGCAGCAGCGGCACGGCGATCGCTTCGCGCCGCGCCCGGGTTGGGATGCTGCGGTGTTGCGTGAGCCGGTGATGTAAGCCGGGCTGGCGCCCGGCGGCTGCTGATGCAAGTGCAAGTGCAAGTGCAACTGCAAGTGCAACTGCAACGGCCAGAGCGCAAGCAAAGAGCGTGATGCGGCTCTGGATTGGATCGGGG
>NZ_QAIW01000116.1:0-11373 GCF_003061285.1 Stenotrophomonas sp. HMWF003
GGGCAGGTCTGGGGAGGTCATCGGGGGCAGGGCGGTCAAGTCCCTGAATCATAGCCCGTCCATTCAATATACAAGTGTATACACGCCTGTATGCGCGTGCGTATAGTGGTTCCATGAGCGCTCATCCCCGCCCCCCGATCCGCCGCCGCAACCCGATCTCGCCCCGTCACTGGGTGTCCGAGGAGCTGTTCGACTTCTGGGCCGGGCGCCTGCACCCGCTGTGGACCCTGCGCCGTGCGCGGGCGCGGCTGGTGGCGCGCGAGCAGGCCAGCGCCGATGCGGTGACCCTGGTGCTGCGCCCGAACCGGCACTTCCGCGGGCTGCAGCCTGGCCAGCACGTCACCCTCGGCGTGGACGTGGACGGTCGTCGCCTGTCGCGCAGCTACAGCCCCACGCGGCTGGCCGATGGCAGCCTGGCGATCACCGTCAAGGCGATCGAGGGCGGCAAGGTCAGCCAGCACCTGGCCCACCACGCCGTGATCGGCGAAGCATTCGAGCTGGGCCAGGCCTTCGGCGCGATGACCGTCGACCCCCGCCAGGCCCAGCGCCTGCTGCTGTTGGCCGCCGGCAGCGGGATCACCCCGATGCGCGCACTGCTGCGCCAGCTGGATGCCGCCGGCATGCCCGGCACGGTGGACCTGGTGTACTGGGCTCGCCGCCGCGAGGAACTGTGCTTTGCCGATGAGCTGGCGGCACTGACCGCGCGCCACCCGAACCTGCGCGTGCACCTGGCCCTGACCCGCGACCCGCACGCTGCGTCGCCGCGCGTGGACGCCTACGCCTTCGATGCACTGGGCGATATCCGTGCGGCCCAGGTGCTGGTGTGCGGCCCAGGCGGCTTCGTCGATGCCGCGCGTGAACGCCTGCAGGGCGCCGTGGCCGGTCTGCAGTTCGAAGCCTTCACCCCGCCGGTGCTGCCCGACGCGGAAACCGGCACGGTGCAGGTGGAACTGCGCCGCACCGGCCGCACCCTGACCCTGCCGCGCGGCACTTCGCTGCTGCAGGCGCTGGAGGCCGAAGGCCTGCGCCCGGCCAGCGGCTGCCGCATGGGCATCTGCAATACCTGCGTGTGCGGCAAGGCGTCCGGCGTCACCCGGCATACCCTGACCGGCGACTACGCCGATGAACCGGCCACGCAAGTGAAGCTGTGCGTCAACAGCGCCAGCACCGACCTGATTCTGGAGCTCTGAGCATGTCTTCCGTGCATAACCGCGTGCTGTCGCCTACCGAACTGGATGCGTTCGGCAATGAACTCGATGCAGTGCGTGCGCGCCAGCTGGCCACGCTGGGGGCGGCCGACGCGCGTTACATCCGCCGCGTGGTGGCCGGCGTGCGCTGGACCGGCGTGGCCGGCCGCGCGCTGCTGTTCCTCGGTGCCTTCGTGCACAGCGTGCTGATTCCGGCGTGGATCGCCGGCGTGGTGCTGCTGGCGCTGTCCAAGATCCTGGAGAACATGGAGCTGGCGCACAACGTCATCCATGGCCAGTACGACTGGATGGGCGACCCGCAGCTGCAGGGCAGCACCTACGAGTGGGACATCGTCGGCACCGCCGACAACTGGCGCAAGACCCACAATTTCCGCCACCACACCTACACCAACGTGCGCGGGCTGGACGACGACATCGGCTACGGCCTGCTGCGCATTTTCCCCGAACAGCGCTGGCGCCCGTTCTACCTCACCCAGCCGGTGGTGGCGGTGGTGTTCGCGCTGCTGTTCGAATGGGGCATCGCCATCCAGGACCTGCGCCTGGGCCGCTGGTTCGCCGGCAAGATCACCTTCCGCCAGCTGCTGGCGCAGGCGCGTCCGGTGGGCCGCAAGATGGGCAAGCAGATGTTCAAGGACTACCTGCTGTTCCCCGCGCTGGCCGGCCCGTTCTTCCTGCCGGTGCTGCTGGGCAACGTGGTGGCCAACCTGATCCGCAACGTGTGGACCTACGTAATCATCTTCTGCGGCCACTTCACCGCCGACGCCGAGACCTTCCCCAAGGAATGCGTGCGCGACGAAAGCCGTGGCCACTGGTACCTGCGCCAGCTGCGCGGCTCGTCCAACCTGACCGGCGGCAAGCTGATGAACGTCATGTCGGGCAACCTCAGCCACCAGATCGAACACCATTTCTTCCCGGACATCCCGGCCAACCGCTACGCGGCCATCGCGGTGGAAGTGAAAGCGATCTGCGCACGCTACGGCCAGCACTACAACACCGGCTCGTTGCCGAAGCAGTTTGGCCAGGTAATGTGGCGCATCGTGCGGCATGCCTTCCCGAGCCGCCCGGTGCGCACCAAGGCCGTTGCCGTCAACGCTCAGCCACTGCCGCAGCAGGGCTGAGCCGGAACGCTGCGGCACCGGTCAGAGCTGCTGCTCCCACTGCAGCCGCCACAGCGGCGCGCCCGATCGGCGCTGCTGCAGCTGCTGCCGCCCCTGCGCATCCCACAGGACCTGGCCGGACACCAGGTCCTGCCGCAGCAGATTGTTGGCGCTGAGCCGGAGCTTGGTGCGCGGCCCCAGCGTCCACAACGCATACAGGTCCAGCTCGCGCTGGTAGGCATCGATGTCGATCTGTCCGCTGCTGATACGCACCGGACCGCCGCTGCGGTAGCTGTAGTTCAGCCCCGTGGTCCAACGCGGGTTGATCCGGTAGTCGGCGCCCAGCGAACCGGTGAAACGCAGCTGCCCGTCCAGGCGGTTGTCGGGTCCGGGCACATCGGCCACGCGCGACCAGTTGCGCGTGACATTGAGGCGGAACGACACGTCCGGTGCGTTGGCCAGGAAACGCGCCAATGCCACCCGCGCGTCCATTTCCACTCCCCAGCTGGTGGCATCGCCTGCGTTGCGCGGTGTTGCGACCCAGCGCCCGTCCTGCGCCGTGGTTTCGGTGCGCACCACGTCCTGGATGCGCCGTGCGTAGGCCCCCAGGCTGAGTTCGGTGCCGTCCTTGCCGTGGGTTTCGTAGGCGATATCCACGCCGGTGGCCAGCTCCGGGCGCAATGCCGGGTTGCCCTGCTCGTCAGGGTTCAGCGGCCGGTTGTTGGTCGAGGTGTACGGGCGCGGGATCAGCGAGGCCAGCGTCGGGGACTTGTACGTGCGGCTCAGCGCCACGCGCAGCTGGTCGTCGCGGGTACCCGGCAGCTTCCACAGGGACTGCAGCACCGGCGACAGCACGCTGTCGCGCTGCCGGATGGCGGCAAAGCCACTGCCGGCACTGCGGATGTCGATGGTTTCCCAGCGCAGCCCCAGGTACATCGACCAGCGAGGGCCGAGCTGCAGGTCGTCCTGCACATACACGGCCATGCGCCGGATGCGCGCATCGAAGGCGAGATCGCTGATGCTGCCGGCATCGCCCGCGATGGGCCGCAACTGCTGCAGGCGGGCTTCATCGCGACCGTCGACGCTGCCTTCCCAGCCAACTTCCAGCGTATGTCGGCCGTGCGTGGGCAGCGCGTACTTCCCGGTGCTGTTGACGTTGTGCACGCGCAGGCGCGCGTCGGTATGGTCGTCCAGGTTCTGCTGGCCATCGTTACCGACGCCTTGCTCGCGGTAGCGGTAGTCTTCACGGTTGCCCCCTGCGGCAAGCCGCGTGGTGAAGTTGCCGCCGACAGCGAAGGGGTGGGTCCAGCCTGCGCTGCCGCTGAGTTGTTCCACCGCGATGCGCGTGCGTTGCCGGTAGCGGACCTGCGCCAGCGGCGGCCCCAGCCAGGTGTCCCAGGCGATGTCGGTGCTGCGCTGGAAGCGGCTGGCGTCGGCCAGCGCCTGCAACGTCAGGGTGTCGCCATTGTCGAGGCTGAGCTCCACGCTGGGCGCAAGCGACACCGCCTGGCGAGATCCCGTCGCCCGCAATTGGCTGCTGCGCAGCACGTCCGGCTGCCCGTCAGGGCCATACGCCGTTTCCAGGGCCTGCAGCTCCACCAGGAACGCCCGGCGCGACGCGCTGACAGCCACGGACTGGCTGCGGTGGGCCTGACGACGGCTGCGCTGCCAGGTCAGCGACGGTGCGCTGCGCGCGTTGGACAGCCCCCACGCCAGCGCCAACGATTCGGCCTCCTTGCGTGCACCGGCGACCAGCACGATGTTGAGCGTGCCGGCGATTGCTTCGGTGCGCTGGTCGGCGGTGGGCGCGCGCAGGATTTCGACCCGTTCGACCATCTCCGGGCTCAGTGCGTCCAGGTCGAACCCCAGCGGTGCCTTCTGCCCGTTGATCAGGATCTGCGTATAGCCGGCGCCCAGTCCGCGCAGCGACAGTGTGCCGCTGCGGCCAGGCGCGCCCTGGCCGACGCTGATGCCCGGCAGCCGTTTGAGCGCATCCAGCAGGGCCGGATCGCCGTACTGACGCAACTGCGTGGCATCGATCACGATCCGTGTGGCGGTGTCATCGCGACGCGCCTGGTAGTGCGCCGCCTGTACCTGCACGGTGTCCAGTTCGATGGGGGGCGCGGTGCCGTCGTCGTGGGCGGTCGATTGGGCCCAGGCAGCCGGGGCGATGCACAGCGGCAGCAGCAGGAACGGACGGCAGATGGCGGGCAGGGGCATGCGGGCGATCCAGGAGGGGCCGTGGCGGCCGTGGGTCAGGCAACAGCTGTCCCTCCTGCGACCAGGAAGACCAGATGCAACGGGAAGCAACGCGGTGGAGCGGGTCAGCGGCTCATGGCAGGCGACGCTGCGGGTCGATGCGTTCGCCGTTGAACAGCATCTCCATGTGCAGGTGCGGGCCGGTCACCCGGCCGCTGCGGCCGGTGCGGGCGATCGGATCCCCGCTACGCACCTGCTGGCCCACCTGCACATCGGTGCCGTCCAGGTGGGCGAACAGGGTCTGCCAGCCATTGCCGTGGTCCAGCACCACCACGGTGCCGTACTGCGCGCCGCCCGGATAATCCGGCGTGGCGGCCACCACGGTGGCGTCGGCCGGGGCCAGTACCGGCGTACCGACGCGTGCGCCGAAATCGATGCCGCGGTGCGCGCGCTGGCGGATGCCGCCGGCATCGCCGTAGTGCCCGGTGATACGCGATTGCGCCAGCGGGGCGGCAAAACGCATGGTGGCCGCGGCCAGCAGCGACGCGTCAGGGGTTGCACGCGCAGGCGAAGCGGCGATGGCCACGATGCCCAATGGAAGCGGCGTGGCGGCGGTACCTGCCTGGACCAGCGCCAGCATCGCGCCGATCCCCAGTGCACCGGCGCCGAGCAGGGTGCGCGCAGCCAGTGGCAGCGTGCGTCCGGCGTCGCCGCCGAGCATGTGCTGGATGCGCAGCCGGTGGCCGGCGGCGTCGCGATGGGTCAATGCGCTGGGCGATGCCGGCGTTGCGCCATGGCCGGCCATGCGCAACGCCTGCAGGTAGGCGGCGGCAAAGTCACGCCGCGCGGTGTCGTCGCTCCCCAGCGCCAGCGCGTCGCACCGCAGTTCGACGGCCATCTGCACGCGCGCGGTGATGCGGCGCACGAACGGGTTGAACCACAACACTGCGTCCACCACCGCCATCGCGCCGGCCCGCTGCGGATCGCGACGGGCAAGGTGGGCCGCTTCATGGCCCAGCACCAGCCGCAGTTGGCGGTCGCTGAACGCCTGCAGCGCGGTGGCAGGCAGCACGATGGTCGGGCGAGGCCAGCGAACGGCGAACGGGCTCACAGCGTGTTGGGTGAGGCGTATGCGGATGCCCTGCCGGGCAAGCTGGCCGGCGTAGTCGCGGCTGGCTGCGCCACGCCACGCAGCCGGCGGCACAGACGGCGCGGCGCGTGCGATCCGCGCCACCGCCAGGGTGCCGCGCAGCAGGCGCACCAGCGCGATGCCGACACCGGTCAGATAGGCCGCCCACAGCACCTGCGCGAGCGTTGGCCAGCCCAGCCGGGGGGCCGCTGTGATGCCTGTCGTAATGGCCGGGCCGCCGGCGTCCAGATCCAGTGCGATGGGGAGCGCCAACGGCGAGGGCAGCGCGGCGACCTGCGACGGTGCCGCCACCGCCAGCGCCATCGCCAGCAACGGGGGCAGCACGGCCAGCAGCCAGAGACACAGCCAGTAGCGCGTGGCGGCCGCGGAAAGCTGCAGCCATCGGTGCAACGCGTTGCCTGCGCCCCATGCCAGGCCAGCGCAGAGCAGGCTGCCCAGCAGGTGCACCAGCGCCGGATCCGGCAACGGCAGGCTCATGGCTGCGGCTCCTGGTCGGGGTCGGGGTCGCGGAGCAGGGCGTCCAGTTGCTGCAGTTCGGTCTCGCTCAACAGGCGGCTGTCGGCGAAGGCCTGCATCGGCAGGCCACCGTCGATTTCCAGCACGCGGCGGGCGAAGTCCGCGCTCAAGGCGGCCAGTGTGGCCACCTTGCCCACCTTGGCCCGGTACACGTTCAGACCGTGCTCGGCGCTCTCATCGACCAGCCCCTTGTCGACCATGCGCTCCAAGGTCTTGCGCGTGGACGAGTACGACCAGTCCAGCGTGGCGGCAACGCCGTTGTGCAACTCGCGCGCACTGCAGGCGCTGTTGCGCCAGAGGCATTTGAGCAGTTCCAGCTCGGCGTTCGAAGGGGTGGGCACACGCGCCATGGCGACACCAGCATCAAGGAGTGGTGTCGCAAGTGTGCGACAAGTGTCGCATGCCCCGCAAGAGGGTCAGTCCTCGAGTCCCATCTTCCCCTCGGCCAGCGGCACCCGGCTGCCGTCGAGCAGGCCGCGGCTGAGCACCCCGTCCTCGATGAACAGCAGTTCGCCGTTCTCGCCGTTCTTGATGCTGCTGTCGATGGCGATGATGCGGTCGCCGTGGAATGTGCTCACGTGCGGCATCGAGGTATGCCCGACCACGATGCGCGCAAGGTCCAGCTGGGTGAGCAGCGCATCGACCTGGGCGGTGTCCAGCTGCCCGTCGAAGTAGCCGCGGTACCAGATCGGGCTGGTCTTGCCGTCGAACAGGCGCGCCGTGTCCGGCGCTGCCTTGACCTGATCGCGCGGCAGCCCCACGGCTGCCTGGTACATGGTGTTGGTGGCGTCCATGCCGCGCACCAGGTCCAGGTTCTCCGGTGCGATGCCACCGTGCAGGAACAGCGTGTCGCCGATCTTCAGCATGACCGGGCGGGTGCGCAGCCATTGTCCGATCACCGAATCCGGCCCGTACAGCGCGGGGTAGCTGCGGCCCAGCAGCTGCGCGCTCCTGAGGTATTTCGGGTTCACGTAGCGCAGGTCGTCGTAGAGCACCATCGTTTCGTGGTTGCCCAGCACGAAGTGCACCGCGCCGCCGGCCGCGCGGGCCTGCTGCTGCAGGCCGTACAGCAGCCAGAACGCTTCGGTCACCTGCGGGCCGCGGTCGAACACGTCCCCGGCCACCACCAAGGTGGCATCGCCGAGCGACCATTGATCGCGCGCATCGATCACATGGTGGGCGCGCAGCAGCCGGACCAGCAGGTCGTACTGGCCGTGGATGTCCGACACCGCGACGATGCGCGGCGTGGCCGGATACTGCGCCATTTCGGCGGTCCGCGGCGGCAGCACGGTCACAGGATGCGGGTAGCCGCACTCGGGCACCACCTGCGTGGTATCGCCGCGGGCCGGCAGCGTGCGGTGCACGATGTGGTCGTTGCAGATCCACGCTGCCTCGTGGCCCTTGGCGGTAACGAACACGTACGGGCCGTCCGCATCGACGTGCTCGGCCGGTGCGGCTACCTCGCGCGCGCTGGTGGTGAAAGCGGCCAGCAACAGCAGGCAGGGAAACAGCGCGTGCATCGCGCGCAGGGTACGACAGGCAGGCATCGGCGGCGTCCGGGTAAAGAAGGCGTGCGCAGGCGCACGGGGTGATCCTACGCCGCGGCGCATGCGTTGGGCATGCGCCGTTGGTACCGATGGATGTGCAGGAACAGGCGGTTGGCGGGTCACTCAGCCGCGCTGCAGGGCCTGGCGGCCGGGCGCCTCCGGCATCGCATCGTCGGCCAGCACCACGCGGTTGCGGCCGCGCTTTTTGGCCTGGTACATCGCCGCAGCGGCGCGCGCCATCAGCCGCTCATAGTCCGGGTGGCCATCGTGCGCTGCCACGCCGATGCTGGCGGTCAACGCCAACGCGGTGCCATCGGCCAGCTGCGCCGGGGTCTGTGCGATCTGCCGGCGCAGGTTCTCGGCAATCACCTCGGCCTGCGCCGCAGTGGCGGCCACCAGCACCACCACGAACTCCTCGCCGCCATAGCGGAACAGGTAGTCGCTGCCGCGCGTCAGTTGGCCGAGCAGGGCTGCCACGTGCTGCAGGGCGCGGTCGCCGCCGTCGTGGCCGTGCGCATCGTTGATCGCCTTGAAATGATCCAGGTCCAGCAGCAGGATCGAGAACGGCGTACTGGCCGAGGTGGCCAGTTCGATCTCACGGCGCAGCACGGTGGGCAGGAAGCGCCGGTTGAGCAGGTTGGTCAGGGCATCACTGCCTGCGTCGAGTTCGCCGATCCGCTCGAACAGCATGCCCATCAGCGTGCGGATGCGCGCCAGCTGCTCGCGGATGCCCTGCAGTGCGCCGAAGCGCGCGCCAACATCGGCATGGGCCAGGGCTGCGTGCAGTTGCGCGTCCACCTGCGCCACCAGCGCGCCCACCTGTGCGGTTTCGCTGCTTTCGCCAAAACTGGGAATGCCCTTGTGGGTGAACCACAGGCCGAATTCGGAATGCGCCAGGTCGACGGTGTCGGCGTCGGTGGCCTGGCTGGCAATGGCGTACAGCAGCGCGTTTTCCCAATCCAGCAGCAACGCGCGCTGGCGCTCGCGTTCGGTGCTCACGTTCTGCACCAGCGAAAACAGCCGGTACGCCGCATCGGTGCGCGAGGAGCGCTCGCGTGCGTGCGTGTAGGCCAAGGTCATGCCCTCCAGGGCGATGTCCACCGACGCACTCAGGCAATTGATGGCCTCGAAGGCCACGTGGCTGTCCGGCGCGTCGGCGACAATCTGCGCGAACAGGCGCTGCTTGAGCACGCGCGTGCCGCGCGTGACCAGATCCACCGGGATGCCGACGCGCGCATGCACGTCGCCGATCACCCGCTGCGCCGCGACCAGTGCGGCGATGCTGTCGGGCGTGGCCGTGAGCAGTTGGGTCAGCCAGCGCTGCATGGCCGGCTTCAGCCGCAGGCGCACCTGGTCGTGGGACAGGAAGCGGCTGGCGCGCGGGTCCTCCAGCAGCACGTCATAGAAGTGATGGGCGAGGTCGGGCGGCGACCGGGCCGCCAGCTCGGCAAGCAGCGCGGCCGCGTCGGGGCTGGTGGCCTGCAGGGTCTGCTGCCAGGCATCTGCCAGTGGCCGGCTGGCCTCATCCAGGTTTGGAACGATATCCACGATGGTTGCTCTTCCCGCCACACAGGCCGTCGAAGGTTAACGGCCGCGCGTGGCTGTAATGAAGTTACAGAATGAACGCGAGCCCAAGTGTAATAGTCTCCGGCGCATCGCCTGCTTACTCTGCGCGCATTGCAACGGAGATACCTTCATGGGTCACGACCACGATCACCTGCCCAGCGAAATCCGCCACGAAAAACCCTTGTGGTGGGCGCTGGGCCTGACCACGACCTTCCTGCTGGTGGAAGTGGCGGGCGCGTTCTGGACCAACAGCCTGGCGCTGCTGTCCGACGCGGCGCACATGGCCACCGATACCCTCGCATTGATGATCGCGCTGGTGGCGGTGCGGCTCAGTCGCCGCCCGCCGGATGCCAAGCGCACCTATGGCTACGCGCGGCTGGAAGCGCTGGGCGCGATGGTCAACGGCGGCATGCTGTTCGTGGTGGCTGGCTACATCCTCTGGGAAGCCATCGAGCGGTTCCGCCAGCCGCAGGAAATCGCCTCCACCGGCATGCTGGTGATCGCTGCGGTTGGCCTGGGCATCAACCTGATCTCGATGCGCCTGCTGCGCGCCGGCAGCGGCGAAAGCCTCAACGTGAAGGGCGCCTACCTGGAAGTCTGGGCCGACATGCTCGGGTCGGTCGCGGTGATCATCGGCGCGCTGCTGATCCGCTGGACCGGCTGGAAGCTGATCGATCCGATCCTGGCGGTGCTGATCGGCCTGTGGGTGCTGCCGCGCACGTGGGTGCTGATGCGCGAGGCCATCAACGTGCTGCTTGAAGGCGTGCCCAAGGGCACCGACCTCGCGGCGGTGCGCACGGCGTTGGGCGCGCAGGACGGCGTGGTCGATGTGCACGACCTGCACGTGTGGGCGCTGGCATCGAGTACGCCGGCACTGACCGCACACGTGGTGATGGCCGACGGCGTGGATGCCGATGCGCTGCGCCGCGCGCTGACCACCACGCTGCATGACCGGTTCGAGATCGAGCATGTAACCCTGCAGATCGAAGCGGATCACTGCGGCGACAGCTGCAGCGTGGGCAGCCCCAAGGCGGGCGATGCGCATGCCGGCCATGATCATGGCGACCACGCCCACGGCCATGCCGACCACGCCCATGCGGCCACCGACGGCCGCCGTACCGGCACCGACGCGCAGGGCCACCACGGCCATCCCCATCCCTGAACCGGGCCGGGTGCGGGGCAGGGCAGGCTTGCCGCTACAATGCGGGTCTGCCTTGCCATCTGTCGGAGATACTGCAGTGACCCGGAAACTCGTACTGTTGCGCCACGGCCAGAGCCAGTGGAACCTGGACAACCGCTTCACCGGTTGGGTGGACGTGGAACTGACCGAACAGGGCCGCCGCGAGGCCGCCGCCGCCGGCCGCCTGATGCGCGAAGAAGGGCTGCAGTTCGATGTGGCGCATACCTCGGTGCTGAAGCGCGCCATCCACACCCTGCAGGGTGCATTGGCCGAGCTGGACCAGGACTGGCTGCCGGTGAGCAAGAGCTGGCGCTTGAACGAACGCCATTACGGCGGGCTGCAGGGCCTGGACAAGGCCGAGACTGCGGCCAAGCACGGCGAGGACCAGGTCAAGATCTGGCGCCGTTCCTACGACATCCCGCCGCCGGCGATGGACATCGAAGACCCGGGCCATCCGATCCACGACCGCCGCTACGCCGGCCTGGACCGCAACGCGCTGCCGGGCACCGAATCGCTGGCCACCACGCTGGACCGCGTACTGCCGTACTGGTTCGACGCGATCGCCCCGCAGCTGAAGGACGGCAAGACGGTGCTGGTGACAGCGCACGGCAATTCGCTGCGCGCGCTGTACAAGTACCTCAACAATGTCTCGCAGGAAGCCATCCTGGAGCTCAACATCCCGACCGGCATTCCGTTGCTGTTCGAACTCAACGACGACCTGACGGTGCAGTCGTTCCGCTACCTGGGCGACCCGGAAGCGGCCCGCAAGGCCGCCGAAGCGGTGGCCAACCAGGGCAAGGCGAAGTAACAACGAAAGGCCGGCGCAAGCCGGCCTTTTCTTTACCCCCGCCGGTAGAGCCACCCCATGGGTGGCTGCACGCGATGCAAGGGGTCACGCACAGCCACCCAT
>NZ_QAIW01000116.1:11483-11684 GCF_003061285.1 Stenotrophomonas sp. HMWF003
GGCTCTACCCCCCCCGGCATGCCGGTTGCCATACACACCGCGTCTCCACAGGGTTCTGCGTTCCGCCGGTAGAGCCACCCCATGGGTGGCTGCACGCGATGCACGGTTCACGCACAGCCACCCATGGGGTGGCTCTACCGCCTCGGGATGCCGGTTGCCATACACACCGCATCTCCACAGGGTTCTGCGTTCCGCCGGTAG
>NZ_QAIW01000117.1:0-6526 GCF_003061285.1 Stenotrophomonas sp. HMWF003
CAACGCGCCGGCGCCGCTGCAGGCCAGCGTGGTGTTCGACGGCCGCACCGACCCGGTGTGGACGGCCAGCGCACGCACCCGCGAGCTGGATCTGTCGCTGCTGGTACCGGGCATGGATGCCGGCACCAGCACGCCGATGGCGCTGGACTTCAAGGCCGACGGCAAGGGCGGCCAGGCCAACCTGCAGGGCAGCTTCAAGCAGGGCGACATCGCGGTGGAACTGGCACCGTCCAA
The DNA here is from genome assembly GCF_003061285.1 of Stenotrophomonas sp. HMWF003. Taxonomy (NCBI): domain Bacteria; kingdom Pseudomonadati; phylum Pseudomonadota; class Gammaproteobacteria; order Lysobacterales; family Lysobacteraceae; genus Stenotrophomonas; species Stenotrophomonas sp. HMWF003. Next base: position 235 of record NZ_QAIW01000117.1, read on the forward strand.
GGTCGGCCTGGCCGACCAGGTCCTGACCGTGGCGCCGCTGCAGGTGAAGGCCTTCGGTGGCCAGGCGCGCCTGCAGGGCAAGGCGGATTTCACCGACAAGGAGAACGCCAGCCTGCGCTTCTCGATCGTGGCCAACGACCTGACCTTCGTGCCGGCCGCCGACACCACCACCGCCGGTGCCGCCGCGCCGGTGCCGGTGACGTTGAAAGAGGCGCGGATGGGCCTGGCCGGTACGCTCAAGAACTGGGCGGCGGTGGGCAAGGCCTCGGTGGAGCGCGAAAAGCAGACCGCCGACCTGACCTTCGATGTGCGCGGCAACGACCAGGCCGCGTCGATCAAGCAGCTGCTGGCCAGTACCCCGGGCGGGTCGCTGGACGTGACCGGCCAGGTGGCCTGGGCGCCGCAGCTGGACTGGGACGTGGCCGCCAAGCTGGCCGGGTTCGACCCGGGCTATTTCGCACCGGGCTGGGACGGCAAGCTGTCCGGCGCGCTGGCTTCGAAGGGGCGGCAGTTGCCGCCGCCGGCCGGCAGCCCGGCCGGAACCGCCGGCGCGTATGAAGCCACCGTGGACGTGCCCGGCATCAAGGGCATGCTGCGCAAGCGCACGGTGGATGCACAGGGCAAGTTCGCGCTGCGCGGTACCCAAGGCGAGGGCAACGTGAAACTGGCGGTGGGCAACAGCCGCCTGACCGCGAAGGGCTCGGTGGGCGACCGGCTGGATATCGACGCGCAGCTGGAGCCGGTGAACCTGGACGACCTGCTGCCGGGCAGTACCGGCAGCCTGCGCGGCCACGTGCTGGTGAAGGGGCCACGCACCGCGCCGGACATCAGTGCCGACCTGGTGGGCAACGGCCTGCGCTGGAATGACTGGAGCGCCGAGGCGATCAGCATCAAGGGCCGCCTGCCGTGGCAGGGCGACAGCGGCACGCTGGCGGTGCAGGGCCGCAAGGTGCAGGTGGGCATGCTGCTGGACACGCTGAACGTGGATGCGCGCGGCAGCCTGTCCAACCTGCGCCTGGATGCTCAGACCCGGAACGAGCTTGGCGCGGTCGCCCTGAGCGGCGGCGTGCGCCAGCAGGGCCAGGCGTGGCGGGGCGACCTGACCGCGCTGCGCATCGCCCCGATGAAGGGCGATGCGTGGAGCCTGCGAGCGCCGGCCACCTTCAGCGTGCAGGGCAGCAACTTCACCCTGAGCGATGCGTGCCTGGGCGCGGCTACCGGCGGGGCGCTGTGCGCCAGCGCCAACTGGCCGCGCGAAGGCCTGCTGGTGCGCGGTGATGCGTTGCCGTTGGCGCTGGTGCAGCCGTGGCTGCCGCCGCAGTCGGGGCGGCGCATGTACCTGCGCGGCGAACTGACCCTGGATGGCCGCATCCGCCCGCGTGGCAACGCCTTTGAGGGCAACTTCAAGGTGGCCTCGATGGAAGGCGGCATCCGCCTGGGCGACAACGCGCGCGGTGAGCTGGTGCGCTACGACCACTTCTCCGCCGACGTGGAAATGACCCAGGCGCAGATCAACGCCAAGCTCGGTGTCGGCTTCCAGGGCGACGGCTTCGTGGACGCCAAGGTGCAGACCGGGTGGGATGCCAATGCGCCGCTCACCGGCGAGCTGTACATGAACATCGCGCGGCTGTACTGGCTGGAGCTGTTCTCGCCGGACATCGTGCGCCCGACCGGCCTGATCGAAGGCCACGTCAGCCTGCGCGGCACGCGCGGCACGCCGTCGCTGGGCGGCGAGGCCACGCTGAGCAAGTTCAAGGGCGAATTCCCGGCGCTGGGCCTGACCTTCGACGAGGGCAAGGGCAGCTTCACCGCACAGCCCGATGGTTCGGCCAAGATCACCGCGCAGGCCAATTCGGGCCAGGGCACGCTGTTCGTCGATGGCGGGCTGTCGTGGTTCGGCGATGCGCAGCCGTTGAAGCTGCACATCCACGGCGAAAACGTGCTGCTGGCCAATACCCCCGAACTGCGGGTGATCGCCAACCCCAACCTCGACTTCACCCTGGCCGGCACCGCCATGCAGCTGCGTGGCAGCGTGCACGTGCCCGAGGCCGACCTCGACCTGGAGCGCCTGGACCGCGGCACCTCGGTGTCCGAGGACGTGGTGGTGCTGGACCCGGTGGATCCGGAAGAAACCCCGACCTCGCCGCTGGACATGGACCTCACCGTCAGCCTGGGCGACAAGGTCAAGATGAGCGGCTTCGGCCTGAAGGGCGCGCTGGGCGGCAAGATGCAGGTGTGGTCGCGGCCCGGCCGCGAAATGACCGCCAACGGCGGGCTGGAGGTCAGCGGGCGCTACAAGGCCTACGGCCAGGACCTGACCATCACCCGCGGCAACCTCAGCTGGAACTACAACGCGGTGGCCGATCCGCGCATCAACATCCGCGCCGAACGCACCATCGGCGACGTGGTGGCCGGTATCGACGTCACCGGCCGCGCGCAGTCGCCGCGGGTGGATGTGTGGTCGACCCCGGCGATGTCGCAGTCCGAGGCGCTGGCCTACCTGGTGCTGGGACGCAGCCTGACCGGGGCCAGCAGCGACCAGGCCCAGCAGGTGAACGCGGCTTCGGCGGCGATCTCGGCCGGCAGCGGCCTGCTGGCCTCGCAGCTGGGTGCCAAGCTCGGCCTGGACGATGCCGGGGTGAGCCAGTCGCGCGCGCTGGGGGGCTCGGTGATCGGTGTCGGCAAGTACATCTCGCCCAAGCTCTACGTGGGCTACGGCGTGTCGCTGGTCGGCAGCGGCTCGGTGCTGACCCTGAAGTACCTGCTGCGGCGCGGCTTCGACGTGGAAGTGGAATCGAGCACGGTGGAAAACCGGGGGTCGTTGAACTGGCGGCGCGAGAAGTAGCGCACCGCCATCATCCACAGGTAGAGCCGAGCCATGCTCGGCTGATTTTCAACCGTCGTGGTGCATCGTCGACCTCGATCTGCATCACTTGGTCGTGATCGACTCCATTCTTTCATTGATCATCAGCAACACCCCGAACCACAGCAGGATCGTCACAGCGGCAGCGACTTCGCCGATGATCATCATCAGGGCGAGCCCCTTGAGCGCCGGAAGAAGTATCAGCAGGCGCCAGGAACTGAGCCTGCGACGCTCGCTGACACGCGACCACAGGCACTTCGCTGTCAGCAACAACGTCAGCCCGGCAATAACGCTGCCGGCGATGCGTGCCTCGGCAAGATGGATGGTCAGTACCGAGAGCAGGGCCAACGCAGGCGGGATACACAGCCGCCATGGATGTTGAAAACTCATTGCATTCAACCACCGCGACAGCGCGACCAACGTGACCCACGCCAGCCAACACAGCAGCAGGGCCGCGCAAGCGCGCGCCATCTGGCGCGGACCGGTATCCAGCACAAGCATGAGGCTGATCGCGATCACCCACACGGGAGACCATCGAAGGGCGCTGACCTGAAGCGACGCCGACGAGAGGTGCCGGTGGTCACCGCAGCGGTACCAGAACTCGGCCGTTTCCTGATGGAGCAGCGGATGGGCGGGCACGCCGGGGCTGAAATCGAGGGCATCGAGCAGCTGGCGCATCCGTCGCGCGGCCAGCGGCCATACCCCCGCCAGTAACCGTTGCGCGCGAGACATGCCCTGACACAACAGCGCACTGCGTCGCAGACCTCCCTCCACATCGCCGATGCCGCAGCGCGTCAGATGCGCGCGAAGGTGTTGCTGCCCATGGGGCTGCAATGCCCACAACGCCTGCATCCGCCGCTGTTGGCGCAGCAGCAGCCCGAGGTCGATCGAGGCGTTGATATCGTCCCAGTCGAAGAAGTCGATCAGGACCTGTGTGTTCTCCGCGCAGATTGGTTCGTCCGCAGCCATCAGTCGCACACCGATCTCATCGGACAGGGCGCCCTTCAGTGTCAGCGACCAGTTCAGCTGTGCCGCGTTGAGCCAACGCGCAAGTTCACCGGGCGAGAGCGACCGGGCGTTGCCCATGACACGCACAGGCAGGTATAGCGGCTGCTCTGCACCGTCGGCGTGTGCGGCCGGCAGAGGGGGAGGCTGAGGGCGAGGTGTATCGGCCCGGTGCAGCGATGAATGTTCAACCCGCTCTACAACGGATGCATGCGCATCGAGGCGACATTCATCGATGTCCACGCCTGCGTCGAGCGACGTCTGCACTTCCCCTGGCGTCCCTGTGGGATCGAACGCGTCACCCATCGCGCCCTCGATCGCGATGTCGGTGTCCGGCCAGGGCTTCACATCGGCGGCCAACCACACAGCATTCGCCTGCAGTGCTTCTGCCATGGCCCACGAAGGGGAACTACCGGGTGCTGCGTCGCCTGGCAGCGCAGCTTCCCGGCAGGCGTCCAGCGCTGCCCTGTAGGCCTCATGCAGCCGCTGGAACCCCGCCGGATCGGTGTCGGGCCGGGTGACCCGCAACTTTGCCGCATAGGCGCGCTTGATCGAGCGCGCATCAGCGCCGTCTTCAAGTTCCAGCCACTCCAATGCCCAGCTCACCTCTGCAATTCCAACTCACCGAGGATGCGCTCCAGGCGTGAGCGATGCTCTTCGACCCGTTGCCGGTCCTGGCTGTCAATACTGTTGCGGAATCCGGCAAGGCAATCCTGCAGGCGGGATCGAAGATCAAGCCGCTCCTCGTACAGCCGCTCCATCCGCGCCACCAGAGCAAGATTCTGCTGCTCCTCGCGGGGGTGAATCTTCAGGCTGGCGAGCGCGGCGATCCTTTCGGCAATTTGGGCGTCATCCATCTGCATCTGGCCCTGCAGCAGCACCAACTCGTGGCGCTTTCCAGATGACTCTTCAATGGCCTCGACGTGCAACAATCCATCCACGTCATAGGTGAAACGCACCTTGACACAGGCGTCACCATCACTTTTACGCGGGCTCAGTGGCACGCGAACCTCACCCAGCTTGATGTTGTTGGCCACCATGGGGCTCTCACCCTGGAACACATCGATGCTTACCGCATCCTGCGTCTCCGACATCGCATAGAAATGGTCTTCACGGCTGACCGGCACCACGCTGTTGCGCGGGATGATCGGATGGAAGAAACCAGCAACATGCTCGCCCTCCGCATTCTCCCGTGACACCTGGGTGCCAAGGGTGTAGGGGCAGACATCGGTCATGACGACCTCTTCCAGGCTCTCGTCGCGTGCCTTGAGTCCCCCCGCGATGGCGGTACCCAGTGCGATCGCGTGGTCGGGGTGTAGGTGCCGCAGCGGCAGGCGGCCAAACATGCGTGTAACCATGCGGCTGATCATCGGCATGCGTACAGCGCCGCCCACCAGAATGATCTCGTCAAGATCGTCGGGCTTGAGCTTCGCATCGCGCATGGCGCGCTCAACCGGTGCGCGCATACGCTGCAACAGGGGCTCGCAGAGCAGGGAGAACGCAGACTCGTCGATCGCCCAGTGATGTTCGTTGCCATCCAGCTGGATCTGCATGCGGGCTTGGCCGCCGCCGCTCAGTTCCCGCTTCATGGCTTCCAGGTTGCGCCCCAGTTGCGCCAGTTCCCGGGCAGGTAGAGCAGATCGGCCGATGCCCCGATGACGATGGAATGCGTGCTCGAGTACCTGCAGAAAATCCTCGCCACCAAGATAATTGTCGCCCGCACTGGCGTGAACCTCCACGATGCCTTCGAACAATTCCAGCAGCGATACATCGAACGTCCCGCCACCCAGGTCCAACACCATGACCTTGACGTACTCGCCGCGGCGTTGCAGTCCATAGGCCAGCGCGGCGGCGGTGGGCTCGTTGATGAGCCGCTCGACACGGATGCCGGCCAGCATGCCGGCGGTGCGAGTGGCCTTTCGCTGTGCATCGGAAAAGTAGGCCGGCACACTGATGACGGCTTCGCGCACCGGCTGCCCCAAGGCAGCTTCGGCATCGGCCAGCAACGAGCGCAGGACCAATGCCGACAGTTCTTCGGGGCGATAAAGGCCATCGCCCAGCCGGGTCTCCCGATCGGTGCCCATCCAACGTTTGAAGGTGGCAACGGTGTGGTCGGGATGGCTGACCAGGCGATCCCTTGCAGGTTGCCCGACCAGGACCTGTTTCCCATCCAGGCTGACGACCGACGGGGTGAGCAGGTCACCGTGCGGGTTGGGGAAAAGCCTTGGCCCTTCGGCTGAGTGAACGCCAATCAACGAATGGGTAGTGCCTAGGTCGATGCCGACAATCATGGCTTCAGCGCGGTTCTGGGGGATCTTCGATTCTAGGAGCGGGTTCATGACCCTGACCTATGGCGGTTGCCCTCCACACGCTCGGAAGCTATTTTTCACGGTTGTTCCGACGTTTTCGGGTGTTCTCATGCTG
>NZ_QAIW01000118.1:0-4897 GCF_003061285.1 Stenotrophomonas sp. HMWF003
GTGCTGCCCGACCTGCTGCTGATCGACGGTGGCGCCGGCCAGCTCGGCCAGGCCCAGGCGGCACTGGCCGACCTGGGCGTGGAAGGGGTGATGCTGGTGGGCGTGGCCAAGGGCGTGGAGCGCCGGGCAGGGCATGAGGCGCTGGTGCTGCCCGATGGCCGCGAACTGCGCCCCGGCGCGGCCTCGCCGGCCCTGCAGTTCATCCAGCAGGTACGCGATGAGGCCCATCGTTTCGCCATCACCGGCCACCGTGGGCGCCGCCAGAAGGCGCGCATGACCAGCAAGCTGGAGGATATCGCCGGCATCGGCCCGCGCCGCCGCGCCAGCCTGCTCAAGCATTTCGGGGGGCTGGTCGGCCTGAAAGCGGCCGGGGAGGCCGAAATCGCGAAAGTCGAGGGCATCAATGACGCCCTCGCTGCGCGCATCTACGCTAACCTTCATGGACTGCCCACGCCCGACGCGGCGGGCGAGTAGAGAGATGCGATGAAGTTGACCCTCCCCACCTGGCTCACCCTGCTGCGGATCCTGATGATCCCGGTGCTGGTGCTGGTGTTCTACCTCCCCTACAAGTGGACCAATTTCGCCTCCGCGGCGATCTTCGGCCTGGCTGCCATCACCGATTGGCTGGATGGCTGGATCGCCCGCCGCTACAACCTGGCGTCCGCGTTCGGCGCGTTCCTCGACCCGGTCGCCGACAAGCTGATGGTGGCCGTGGCGCTGTTCCTGATCGTGCAGGGCCATCCGACCGCGTGGATGGCGGTGTGGGCGGCGGTGATCGTCGGCCGCGAAATCGCCGTGTCGGCACTGCGCGAGTGGATGGCCGAGATCGGCCAGCGCGCCAAGGTGCGCGTGGCCCTGATCGGCAAGATCAAGACCACCGCGCAGATGGTGGCGCTGCTGTGCCTGCTGTACTCGGTGGCGCCGCATACGCCGATGCAGGACATCTGGATGGGCGTGCAGGTGTTCCACATCGGTGACTGGACGCTGGCCATCGCCTCGATTCTCACGTTGTTCTCGGGCCTGCAGTACCTGCATGCGGCGTGGCCGAGCCTGCGTGAGGACGAACGCCTGGCCCGCGAAACCGCGCGTGCGAAAAAGAATGCGTAAGGGCTGTTGACACCTGCGCATTTGGTTGTAGAATTTCGCCTCCCAAGCGGGAATAGCTCAGTTGGTAGAGCGCAACCTTGCCAAGGTTGAGGTCGCGAGTTCGAGTCTCGTTTCCCGCTCCAGATACAGCGTCCACCGGCATTCCATCGCGGTGTGAAGCGACGAAAAAAGCGACCTTCGGGTCGCTTTTTTCGTATGCGCGCCGCGCGTCGTCAGCGGCGCTGGCCGATGCGCACCTTGCACCAGGTGCGGATGTCATCGCGCTTGAAGCCGGGGCAGGCATTGTCGATAGGCAGGTACACGTAGGCGGCTTCGTCGAGGTAGACGAAGTGGTAGTAGTTCCGGTCGTCCTTGCCGTACAGCCAGTAGTTCGACGACCCCTGATTGATCACGTAGGGCTCGAACGAGAAGATCGAAGACTCGGCCGGGAGCACGTTGCTCCTGTCCAGCAGCAGCATCCACGCGTTGGAGCCCACGTTGGTCGCCATGCAGGCGATGAGCAGCACCGCCAGCAATGCGGCCATGCCGAAGAATGCGTTGCGCGGGGTGCGGGTAGTCATGGCGCTCGATGAGGGCGCGTGGTGCGCCGGAGAAACGCGGATTCTCCCATGCACACTGCATGGGCGGGCAGGCCGAGCGGCGCTTCATACCCGCTTCACCACAACTTCATGGCCGCTCCGCCATCGGCCGGGATCCTGTGCCCCTTATCGCACAGGACACCCCTTGAATGGAGACGTCTTCTACCGCCTACGACTGGGACCTTGTCGTTGTCGGTGCCAGCTTCGCCGGCGCGGCCTGCGCGCTCGCCGCCGTCCAGTACGGCCTGCGGGTGTGCGTGCTGGAGCGCAAGGCCGATCCCGGCGCGCGACTGCACACCACCGGCATCATCGTCAAAGAGGCCATCGAACAGACCTGGCTGGGCCGGGCGCCGGGTGAGCTGCTGCAGCGGGTAGAGCGGGTGCGGCTGTACGCCCCCAGCCTGCGCAGCGTGCTGCTGGCGGCCCCGGGCTACTACTTCATGACCACCGACACGCCGAACCTGCTGCGCTGGCTGGCGGCCGAACTGCGCGCCAATGGCGTGGACCTGCGCCTGCAGCAGTCGTTCACCCACGCCCGGCGCGACGGTGACGGCTGGCAGGTGGAGGGGGCAGGGCGCACGCGCTATCTGATCGGTGCCGACGGCGCCACCTCACGCGTTGCGCAGCGCACCGGGCTGGGCCGCGTGCAGGACAATCTGTACGGGGTGGAGCAGGAGTTTGCCGGCGTCCAGCTGGCCGAAGCCGGGGCGCTGCACTGCTTTGCCAGCAAGCGCTTCGCCCCGGGTTACATCGGCTGGGCGGCGCAGAATCCGACCGGCGTGCAGATAGGGCTGGCGCTGCGCCATGATCCGACCCATGCACGGCAGCCCGATATGGAGGGATTCCTGCAGCATGTACGCGACGTGGTCGGCCTGCCGGCGGCAGCGGTTGCGACCGCGACGCGCGCCGGGCTGGTGCCGTGCGGCCTGCCGGATGGCCCGATCACCGCGCCCGGGGTGATCCTGACCGGCGATGCGGCCGGTATCGTGTCGCCGCTGTCCGCCGGCGGCATCCACTCGTCCTGGCGGCACGGTTGGGCGATCGGCGACGCCGCTGGCCTGCGACTGCGTGGCAACGGGCCGCCACCGGAAACCGTGGCACGCAAGGCAGCCCCCACCTTCCGCCGCAAGCGCCTGATGCGCTGGGCGATGGACCACCTGCAGATGGACTGGCCGCTGGATCTGGTGCTGCACTCCGGCGCGATGCGACGGGTGGCCGAGCAGGTGTATTTCCATCGGCGCGGGATGCGGGTGTAACGGGCGCTCTTTCCGCTGAACAAGCATGTTGACGGCGTGAAGGAATCCCGACACAATAGCGCTCCTTCGACGCAGGTCGATGGGCCGGCAGCCTCCAGCACCTCACGGTGCGGTGCAGTCGGGGCAAGCAGAAAGTCTGCGGGAATAGCTCAGTTGGTAGAGCGCAACCTTGCCAAGGTTGAGGTCGCGAGTTCGAGTCTCGTTTCCCGCTCCAGATTTCGACAGGGCCCCCTTGGGGCCTTGTTTATCTCCGCGGTGGCACGCGGGCATCCTGATCGGCAGGTTCGACAGGGATGTGAAATAAAGTGTGAAAAGGCTGGTGTGTTACCTGCGGTTTCGGTAAGATACGCGCCTGATTTTGCGGGAATAGCTCAGTTGGTAGAGCGCAACCTTGCCAAGGTTGAGGTCGCGAGTTCGAGTCTCGTTTCCCGCTCCAAATCCTGACCAGGCCCCGTTCTCGGGGTCTTGTTTTATCGGGGTATCATTGCCCGGTAAGCTGTAGGGTCACCGGCCTGGTGGCAGAGTGGTTATGCACCGGACTGCAAATCCGTTGAGATGGGTTCGATTCCCGTCCAGGCCTCCAAATTGTTGACGCATGAAGCCCGCGAAAGCGGGCTTTATCGTTTCCGCCGGGTCGGGTCTCATCTGAACGCTTCAGTGAGGTGGTTTATCCGGACCGCTGAAAGTGACAGCATCTCCCTTCAATCCAAGGACACGCCCATGCCCCTTCGCGCGATTGCCTATGTCAGTGAGGCGTCGGCCGGCTTGTCCAGTACCGTGCTGGATACGCTGGTCGACGATGCCGCCCGCTTCAACACGGTGGCCGGCGTCACCGGCGTGCTGCTGTTTGATGGCGGCCGTTTCCTGCAGTACTTCGAAGGCCCGGAAGACGGCATGGCCGCCGTGCACGAGCGCATCCTGCAGGCCCGCAGCCACCATGGCATCGTGGAGCTGAGCCGGGGCCGCGTGCCCCAGCGCTACTTCCCGTTCTGGGGCATGCGCTGGCTGGGTGTCGAGCCGGCCCTGATCCGCCAGCTGTCGGCCGGCGACTGGGCCGGGTTTGCACGCCGGGTCAATGACGGCGCGGCGGTAAGCACCGGTCTGGACCGGCTGCTCGACCTGCTGGCGCACACCGTGCCCGCGCACCCGGCCATGCCGGCGGCGGCCCGGTAAATCGCCGCCACGGGCGCCCCGGTCTTCACCGCACCGGCACGACCCGTTGACCACGATGCAGGCTCGTTCACTTCCGAGGTCCTGCCATGACATTGCCCCAGCTGTTTGCCGCCACCGGGGCACCGGGGTCGTTCTGGGCGTCGCCGAGCAACGTGAATGGCGTGCTCTGGCTGGCGATCGGCCTGGCAGGCATCGGGTTCTCGCTGGTGCTGGCCAAGGCGCTCAAGCGCTTCAACGGTCTGGTGTGGGCGCTGCTTGGCGTGGGGATCGCCATCTGCGCCTACGGGGTCTGGCGGCTGGCGTCCTAGCCTGGCCGCGTCGGCGGTTTTGACATCACGCTGTCAACATTCCCGGCCCATCCTGCCTGGGTGGAACGGGGGTAGCGCATCTGAACCATTCAGCGATGTCCTCGCCAAAGTGCCTTCTGCCGATTGACTTGGTGCGAGGACCGTGCAAATTTTGGGTGAAGCGCAAGTGAACCTGCACCACGCAGGGTGGTAGCTCGTCTCCGAGGCAAGGCAAGTCCAAGGGAGGTCGTATGCACTACGACGTACATGACTTGGCAAATGGCGTGCGCACCGAGCTGGAAGCCAGTTACAGCAAACATGGCTGCGGCCCGGAATTCTGGACCACCTACCAGCAGGTGCTTGAGCGGTTGGTGCCCAAAGGGCGCAGCCGTACCCAGGTCACCAACGAACTGGCGTTGATCATCGAGCAGTTGGGGATCGTGCGGCGCGCGCAGATGGTGCCGCCACGCAGTACCCGCCTGCGCTGAGTTTCCGG
>NZ_QAIW01000119.1:0-2816 GCF_003061285.1 Stenotrophomonas sp. HMWF003
TTCATCGGCATGCGCGCCGCCGGGCAGCTTGGCCACCACGTTGCGGGTGATGACCTGCTCACGCTTGAGCTTGAAGTCCACCGACAGGCGCGCATCGCCGAGCGCCACCGGCTTGAACGCCGGGGTCATGGCCTTGCGCTTTTCGGCGTCGAAATCCAGGCCGGCGTCGCGGAAGAGCTGTTCGGCCAGGCTGCGCTGCATCCAGCCGCGCACCGGCACGTGCTGGGCCAGCGCCTGCTCGGGGGTGCGCTCGATATCGAACAGCGGCGAGGTGCCCGAGCTCTTCACCGTGGCCCAGCCATACGCGGCCGGCGCGGTTTCATGCACGATCAGCACGCCCTGCGCGCCGCGGCGGGCGGCCTCTTCGAACTTGTAGGTCCAACGGCCGTAGTAGGTCACCGCCTTGCCATCGAACGCGCCCGGCTGGTCGGCCTCGAAGTCGGCATCGTTGATCAGCACCACGGCGATCTTGCCGTGCAGGTCCACGTCCTTGTAGTCGTTCCACTGCCGCTCGGGCGCGTCGATGCCGTAGCCGACGAACACCAGCGGCGCGTCCTTGATGGCCACCGCCTGCTGCGGGCGCAGGCTCTGCAGGGTCACGTCCTCGCCATTGGCCAGGGTGCGGGTGCTGCCCTTCTGGCGCAGCTGCGCGCGCACCGGGCCATCGACCTGGGCGCGCACCATCGGCACCGGCTGCACCCAGCTGCCGTCCACACCGCCGGGCTGCAGGCCGTACTTTTTGAATTCCTCGATCAGGTACTGGACCGTGCGCTCTTCGCCCGGCGTCGCCGGGGCGCGGCCTTCGAACTCGTCCGAGGCCAGGATGCGCACGTGCCGCGACAGTGCCTGCGGGTCGATGCCGCCGCCGGGCAGGTCATTGGCCGCGTGGGCCAGACCACCCACGAACAGGCAGGACGACAGCAGCAACATGCGCATCGGATTCACGGCAGGCACCAGCACGGAAAGCAAGGGCCTGCGAGTGTAACGTGACACCTGCATGACCGTGCACCGTCAGCGGCGATCGCGATCCAGCCAGCAGGCCAGGCCCTGCGCATTGAGCTCGATGTCCATCGCCAGCACCTGGGTCACCGCCGCGTCGTCAAGACGGCAGCCGTGCGCCTGCGCGCGCTCCAGGTACAGCGCGGTCAGCGCCGCCACCAGGCAGCGGTGGCGGTCGGGCCGTGCATTGCACTGGTGCCCGATGTGGACCATGGCATCGATCTGCTCGACCAGGTCGGCGGCCAGCCTGGCCACGTCGTCGACGCGACCGTAGTGGGTCAGGAACATCGCCTGCGGCGCGAACGCCATCAGGCGGGCAATCGACTGTTTCAGCGGTTCCGGGTCGAACTGCACCGGCGAGGAGGTGGGCACGATGAACGCGCCACGGTCGCTGTCCAGCTCGCGGTAGGACAGCCCGAAGGTGTCGCCGGTGAACCATGCGCGGCTGCGCGCGTCCCACACGCACAGGTGGTGGCGCGCGTGGCCGGGGGTATCGATGCAGAGCAGGCTGCGCCCGGCCAGGTCCACGCAGTGGCCGTCGTCGGCGATGACCACGCGGTCGGGGCTGACCGGCAGGATCGGGCCGTAGCTGCGCTCGATCTGCGACCGCCCATATACCTCGGTCGCCCCGGCGATCAGCCGGGTTGGATCGACCATGTGCGGTGCACCGCGCGGATGCACCACCAGCCGGGCGTGGGGCAGCTGCTGCATCAGCAACCCGGCACCGCCGGCGTGGTCCAGGTGTACGTGGGTGAGGATCAGCCAGTCCACCGCGTCCACGGACAGCCCGGCGCGCTGCAGCGCGGCCAGCATCGCGGGCACGGCCAGCCCGGTGCCGCAGTCGATGAAGGCGGCGCGGCCGTTTTCCACGACCAGGTAGGCCGCGTCGAAACTACCGCGTTGCATGAAGCCGGTATCGATGGTGTGGATGCTGGGGTCGAACGACATCGGATCATCCCGGACGGATTACGCCCCCATCTTAGGACGATCCGTTCGTTGGCTTCGATGCGGCTTTGGTCGCACGTCCGGCCAACCAGGAGGTGCGCAGCAGAATGGCAGCCACCAGCACCGCCAGGAACGCACCGTAGGCGTACAGCACCGCGAGCACCTGGCGCCAGATCGGTCCGGCATCGGATTGCACCACGCCGATATGGTGGCCCCACAGCATCGCCGCGATGCTGAGCACGAAGGCCAGCAGCAGCGCGACCGCATCGAATGTGCGCCGCGCCGCATCGCGCGGTTGCCGCGGGAACAGCCAGTAAAGCGCACCCAGCAGCACGAACCAGGGCAGGAACAACAACAACGACAACCAGGCCATCGCAGTCTCCCCTTCAGGATGCCCGCATCATGCCACGTGCCCGAACCGGTAGCGCCGGCCGCTGGCCGGCACCACGCACTACCGCGATCGCTTGGTTGCCGGCCAGCGGCCGGCACTACGGATCGCCGCGGCCGACATTACCCGCGCAGTTCCTGCAGCGCGGCCAGCACCACGTCCACTTCGGCGTCCAGCTTGAACAGCTCGCTCTGCAGCCCATCGCCGTGTTCGGTCTGCTTGAGCACGCCGATCAGCTGGCCGGCATCGCGCGGCGAATCAAAGCCCTCGCTCTGGATCAGCAGGCTGCCGTCACCGGCCAGCAGCTTGAAGTAGAAGCGGCCGTCCTGCTCGCGGTACTGCTTGAACAGCGGCGGTGCCGCACGCGCTTCGGTGCTGGCATCACCGGCGATGTCGCCGGCGCTGGACAGGTCACGCAGGCCCACCGCGTGGCGCAGCTCCTTGAGCAGCGGAATGGCGTACTGCTCGCGCAGCTGCTGGCCAC
>NZ_QAIW01000120.1:0-2054 GCF_003061285.1 Stenotrophomonas sp. HMWF003
TTTTTGGGGGGGAGGATGCCGAGCGTAGCTCGGCACTTTCGAAGCAACTGCAACGGCCACTGCAAAAGCCGAAGCAACGGCGAAAGCAGCAGCCAAAGCAGCAGCTACAGGCGCTGCCGCTCTCGCGGCCTTTGCCCACTGCCACACCCATCCACACATCCAAACTTGAGCCGCAGCCGCAGCCTCAGACAGTGCTGCCGATCAATCCGCGTGCCCGTCCCGCCAGCCAAACCGGCTTATCTGCCGTTGCTCCGGCTATTCCCTTGCGCACCGACCCTGTGTGCAGGTGCGTCGTGTGTGGGTTGGCAGGGCCCTCCACCGCATGGATGCGGTGGCGGAGCTTACAGGGACGTACTTGCAGCGTGCCCTGCCAACCCACACACGACGCGCCCCACCCAGGACCAAGCAGCCAAGGCTTTCGGCTTCGGCTCCAGCTTTGGAGTTGGACTTGGACCTGGACTTGGACCTGGACGTGGCTCCAGACGTTGCCCTTTGCTCTTGAATTCCGTTCCTCCCACCCCCATCAAAGGGAAGGCAAGGAAGGCTGAAAGCCAGGCCCCGCAAGGGTTTCGCCCCAGCAGCAACGCGCATTAACAAAACGTTACGCCGAAAGCGCTATCATCTTTCGGCGTCAATGCGCAATGCGCACGTCGTCTCGGGCCTCGTACAGGCCACCGTCCTTCTCGATGCTGCCGCCCTGGACATGTCCCGGGCGCCGGGATCGCTTTTACGCTGTGATCCGGCTCGTTCCCAGCATGTAGCGCCCTGAGCCGCCAAGAGATATCCGATTGGGCGAACGCCTGGTTGTACCAGCCCCAGTTACCGCTGCCGAACCCGACCCCATCGACTGCCGCCGTTGTGACGCGGTCTGTTGCCGGATGTCGGTGACCGTCATGCCCGACGACAACGTACCCAGCTACCTGCTGGATACCGATGAAGCCGGCCGCACCGTCATGGCGCGCAACGACGAAGGCTGGTGCGCCGCCATCGACCCCTATCACCTGCGCTGCACCATCTACTCGCAGCGTCCCGCCATCTGCCGCCAGTTTGACATGGGCGGCGATGACTGCCGCCTTGTGCGGCAGGACTACCGTCGACAACAGCACGATCTGTCGACGCTTTTTCCCTCGTTCCACCCATGACAGGAGCATCCATGGCTCGTACGCCAAAGACCTCCCCCAAGGCAGGCAACACCGTTCGCGTCGACCGTAAGCAGGGTTCCAGCACGGCCGTCAACAGCACCAGCATCGCAGCCGACCTGGCCGCGTTCCGCAAGGGCGGTGGCAAGATCGAAGTGCTCGGCAACACCCTGGCACTGAAGAAAACCGGCTGACCTGCAGCCGTCCGCACCGGCCCCGTGCCGGTGCGGAGGCCGCACTCAACGCCCGCCCAGGCCTACCCGCACGCTGCCCGAATGGGCATTGATCGCGATGTCGCCATCGCCGCCGCCCAGTTTTGCATCCAGACTCCGGCCCGGCCCGTACCGCGGCCGTTCCACCGTGCCCGAATCGGACTGGATGTCGCCGCTGAAGGTCTTCACGCTCAGCTGCGCCGACACCGACCGCGGCAGCTGCAGCCCGATCGACCCGCTCACCGTCTGCAACGTCACCTTGCCGCCCGGCGCCAACCCTGCCGCCGATACCGTCAGACTGCCCGACACGGCTTCGGCGGACAGCCGCTGCACGCGGCCCGCGTCCACCTTGATGCTGCCCGACACCGTTTCCAGCGCCACCTCGCCCGAGGCGCCGCCACCGGCCTGGATCCCGCCGCTGACCGCGCGCAGATCCAGCCGCGGCGTCTGCACCTGCGAACGGATTCCGCCACTGACCGTGGTCAACGCCGTCTCGGCGCTGCGCCCGGCGGCAGCGATGCTGCCGCTCACTGCATTGGCCTGCAACCGTCGCACGTCCACGTCGGCCACCTCGATGTCCGCGCTCACCGTGCCCAGCTGCACCTCCACCGCACGCGGCACGCGCAGTTCCAGCGTCGCGCCTCCGTTGCTCCGACCGCGCGGATAGACCACCTCCCAGCGCACCCGGTTGGCGCTGCGGTCC
>NZ_QAIW01000121.1:0-9935 GCF_003061285.1 Stenotrophomonas sp. HMWF003
GGGGTGGCTCGGGCAAACGGGGCAACGGTGGCGGCGATTGTATCGCCGCCAAAGAAAAACCCGCCGGATGGCGGGTTTTTCAGACAACCGACCGAGGGTCGGTGTTATTTCTTCTTGATCGGCGCGGTGGTGGCCGGCACCGGGTCGCTGCCGTGGCGCTTGGTCATCCACCACTGCTGCAGCAGGCCCAGGCCACCGTTGACCACCCAGTACAGCACCAGGCCGGACGGCATGAAGGCCATCATGACGCCGAACACCAGCGGCATCATCTGCATCATCTTGGCCTGCATCGGGTCCATGCCCGGCGCCGGGGTCAGCTTCTGCGTGGCCCACATCACCGCCACGTTGATCACCGGCAGGATGAAGTACGGGTCGCGTGCGGTCAGATCCTGGATCCAGCCCAGCCACGGCGCCTGGCGCAGTTCCACCGACTCCACCAGCACCCAGTACAGGGCGAAGAAGATCGGCATCTGGATCAGGATCGGCAGGCAGCCGCCCATCGGGTTGATCTTTTCCTTCTTGTACAGCTCCATCATCGCGGTCTGGAACTTCTGGCGGTCATCGCCATAGCGTTCCTTGAGCTGCGCGATGCGCGGCTGGAAGCGACGCATCTTGGCGCCGCTCTTGTACTGCACCGCCGACAGCGGATACAGCACCAGCTTCAGCAGCACCACCAGGCCGACGATGGCCCAGCCCCAGTTGTTGACCACCTTGTGGACCTGGTTCAACACCCAGAACAGGCCCTGGCCGATGATCGCCATCAGCGAGAAGCGGCTGTAGTCGACCACGCGGTCCAGGCCCTTCACGTCTTCCTTGGCGATCAGGTTGACCAGCTTCGGGCCCACCCACAGGCGCGCTTCGGTGCTGGCCTGCTGGCCGGCGGCCACGGTGAAGGCCGGGCCGGTGGCCTGGATCTGGTCGCGACCGTCATGCTGGGACAGCACGTAGTTGGCGGCCTGGTCGGGCTGCGGGATCCACGCGGTGAAGAAGTGGTGCTGCAGCATCGCCAGCCAGCCGCCGGTGATGGTGCGGTTGAGGTTGCCGTCGTCCAGGTAATCCTTGAACGCGCGACGCTCATAGCCGTCCTGCGGGCTGAACCAGGTCGCGCCGTTGAAGCTGAACGAGTCCGGGTTGGTCATGCTGCGCGACAGGATGGTCGGGGTGCGGTCCAGCGTGCGGTACACGTAGCCGTTCCACGGTGCGGTGCTGCCGTTGACCACTTCGTCCTTCACCTTGATCGCGTACTCGTTGCGGCCCAGGGTGTAGGTGCGGCGGATGGTCACGCCGTTCGGACCGTTCCACACGAACGGGATCTGCAGTTCCTTCTGGCCCTTGCCCAGCACGAACGCATGGTTGTCGCCGACGAGCTTGAAGCCATTGGCTTCCGGCACCGGCATGCTCTTGTCCTGACTGGTCCAGCCGCTCACCGCGCGATACGGGTGGGTGCTCTCTTCGGTCAGCAGGCGTACCGGCGGGCTGCCGTCAGCCTTGGTCTGCGGGAACTGCAGCAGCTCGGCGTCCAGCACCGTGCCACCGTCCAGCACCAGGCGCAGGACGTCGGTGGTGACGGTCACGCGGGCGGCGCCGGCCTCGGCCTGTGCAGCCGGCTGGTTGGCCGGTGCGCTGCCCGGGGCCTGCGGCACCGTCGCACCCGGGACCGACCCGGCGGCACCCGGCACGGTCGCCTGGGTCTGGGCAGCCACGGTCGGGGTGGCCGGCGCGGCCTTGTCGCGGCCCCACTCCATCCACAGCAACACGGCCACCATCAGCCAGGCAAAAATCAGGAAAACGCGGGTCTGGTTCATCAGCGGGCAGGCTCGACGGGGCCGGCAGGTGAGGCCGGCTCGGACTGGGAAAGGGGTGCAACGCCCAGGGGCGGCGGCATTGTGCCGTCCGCGCCCGTCATGGGCAATGCGCCAAGGCGGCGCAGCAGGCGTTCGAAGGCCTGACGGATGTCTGCATTGCTGGCGGTACGGGCGGCGCTACGGGCAACGACGACAAAATCGCCGGCACTCATCCACGGCCGTAGGTGGCGTGTGGCATCGCGCAGCACACGCTTCACTCGGTTGCGACCCACGGCTCGGGGATCGACTTTGCGCGACACGGCGAGACCCAACCTGGCTGGCGTATCGCTCTTCAGCCAGTGCAGGGTCATCAGCGGATCGGACACACGGCGGGCGCCGTTGAAGACCGTTGTATATTCGGCACGCGTACGAACCCGCGCAGAGCGAGGAAATCGCTTGCGCGGGTCGGAACTGCTCACAGTCAGGATTGCGTCTGCCGCAGGAAGCGGCATTGCAATCAAGCGCTCAGGACTTTACGGCCCTTGGCGCGGCGACGCGACAGGATCTTGCGGCCGTCAGCGGTCTTCATACGGGCACGGAAGCCATGGTCGCGCTTACGCTTGAGGTTGCTGGGTTGGAAAGTGCGCTTGGTGGCCATGCGGGCCTCTATATGAAGGGGACGGAAAGAACCGGAAATTCTATAGACCTGACCAAGGTGCCGTCAAGTGTCTGGCACTACGGGATTTCATCGGGCTGTGCAATAGCTGTGGATCATTTTGTGAATAACTTTGGGACAACCATTCCCGGCCCCCCTCGTCGGTGGTAGTCTGCGCCATCCATTCTTCCCTCCTTCCGGCCTGCGGTGCGGCGGTTTCCTACGCCTGTACGCTGGCCCCAGACGATTATTGCCGATGGATGCCTGGTCCCGTTGTCTCGAACGCCTTGAAGCGGAGTTCCCGCCCGAGGATGTTCACACCTGGTTGAAGCCACTGCAGGCCGATCTGCGCGTGGACAGCCTGGTGCTTTATGCGCCAAACGCCTTCATTGTCGACCAGGTGCGCGAGCTGTACCTGCCGCGCATCAAGGAACTGCTGGCGCACTTCGCCGGTTTCGGCGACGTTTTTCTTGAAATCGGCTCGCGTCCGCGGGCCGTGGAGGCGCAGATTGCGCCGAATCCGGGCTTCAGCACGCCTGCCGTGGCGGCCGAACCGCTGGTGCCGTTCGCCGGCAACCTGGATTCGCACTACACCTTCGCCAACTTCGTGGAGGGCCGCAGCAACCAGCTGGGCCTGGCCGCGGCGTTCCAGGCGGCGCAGAAACCGGGTGACCGGGCGCACAACCCGCTGCTGCTGTACGGCGGCACCGGCCTGGGCAAGACCCACCTGATGTTCGCGGCCGGCAATGCGATGCGCCAGGCCAACCCGGCTGCCAAGGTCCTGTACCTGCGCTCGGAACAGTTCTTCAGCGCGATGATCCGGGCGTTGCAGGAAAAAACCATGGATCAGTTCAAGCGCCAGTTCCAGCAGGTGGACGCGCTGCTGATCGATGACATCCAGTTCTTCGCCGGCAAGGACCGTACCCAGGAAGAGTTCTTCCATACGTTCAACGCCCTGTTCGACGGCAAGCAGCAGATCATCCTGACCTGCGACCGGTACCCGCGCGAGGTCGAGGGCCTGGAAGCACGGCTCAAGTCGCGGCTGGCCTGGGGCCTGTCGGTGGCCATCGAACCGCCGGACTTCGAGACCCGCGCCGCGATCGTGCTGGCCAAGGCACGTGAGCGTGGCACCGAGATTCCCGACGATGTGGCGTTTCTGATTGCCAAGAAGATGCGCTCCAATGTCCGCGACCTCGAGGGTGCGCTGAATACCCTGGCCGCACGCGCCAACTTCACCGGCCGTGCGATCACCACTGATTTTGCGCAGGAAAC
Organism: Stenotrophomonas sp. HMWF003; assembly: GCF_003061285.1. Classification (NCBI taxonomy): domain Bacteria; kingdom Pseudomonadati; phylum Pseudomonadota; class Gammaproteobacteria; order Lysobacterales; family Lysobacteraceae; genus Stenotrophomonas; species Stenotrophomonas sp. HMWF003. The sequence continues at coordinate 3,712 of NZ_QAIW01000121.1, forward strand.
CCTGCGCGACCTGCTGCGCGCCCAGCAGCAGGCGATCAGCATTCCCAACATCCAGAAAACCGTGGCCGACTACTACGGGCTGCAGATCAAGGATCTGCTGTCCAAGCGTCGGACCCGGTCGCTGGCCCGTCCGCGCCAGGTAGCCATGGCGCTGACCAAGGAACTCACCGAGCACAGCCTGCCGGAAATCGGCGATGCCTTTGCCGGCCGGGACCACACCACGGTGCTGCATGCCTGCCGTCAGATCCGGACGTTGATGGAAGCCGACGGCAAGTTGCGGGAAGACTGGGACAAGCTGATCCGGAAGTTGAGCGAATGATGCATGCACGCCGCACAGGCGTCATCGCATAAAACGGTGCAGAATCCGGTAGCAAGCAGGGGACAGGGTGTGGATAAGAAATCGGGTAAATTTCCCGGAGGATTTATCCACAGGTTCGCCCTCCCCCCGAGGGTTAGTAGTGCAGAGGGTTTCAACGTCTGAAACCTCTTTGTTTACAAAGACTTAGCTGTGTTTTCCAGCGATTCTGTTCCTACCATCACCACCAAGCTTTTGATTTATTCCATATTTTTTTAAAGCATAGGGGCACGGAACCACATGCGTTTCACACTGCAGCGCGAAGCCTTTCTCAAGCCGTTGGCACAAGTCGTCAACGTGGTCGAACGCCGCCAGACCTTGCCGGTTCTGGCAAATTTCCTGGTCCAGGTGCAGAACGGGCAGCTGTCGCTGACCGGTACGGACCTGGAAGTGGAAATGGTGTCGCGGATCGCGGTGGAAGATGCCCAGGACGGCGAGACCACCATCCCCGCCCGCAAGCTGTTCGAGATCATCCGCGCCCTGCCCGATGGCAGCCGGATCACCGTCTCGCAGACCGGTGACAAGATCACCGTGCAGGCAGGCCGCAGCCGCTTCACCCTGGCAACCCTGCCGGCCAACGACTTCCCGTCGGTGGACGAAGTGGAAGCCACCGAGCGCGTGGCCATCGGCGAAGCCACCCTGAAGGAACTGATCGAGCGCACTGCGTTCGCGATGGCCCAGCAGGACGTGCGCTACTACCTCAACGGCCTGCTGTTCGATCTGCGCGGCGATGCCCTGCGGACCGTCGCCACCGACGGGCACCGCCTGGCGCTGTGCGAAACCGAGCTGGAAAAAGCCAGCGGCGCCAAGCGTCAGATCATCGTGCCGCGCAAGGGCGTGACCGAACTGCAGCGTCTGCTGGAGAGCGGCGATCGCGAGATCGAGCTGGAAGTCGGCCGCAGCCACGTGCGGGTCAAGCGCGACGATGTGACCTTCACCTCGAAGCTGATCGATGGCCGCTTCCCGGATTACGAAGCGGTGATCCCGATCGGCGCCGACCGCGAAGTGAAGGTCGACCGCGAAGCACTGCGTGCCTCGCTGCAGCGCGCCGCGATCCTGTCAAACGAGAAGTACCGCGGCATCCGCGTGGAAGTCTCGCCGGGCAACCTGAAGATCAGCGCGCACAACCCGGAGCAGGAAGAAGCCCAGGAAGAGATCGAAGCCGACACCACGGTGAGCGATCTGGCCATTGGCTTCAACGTGAACTACCTGCTGGACGCGTTGTCCGCCCTGCGCGATGAGCACGTGGTCATCCAGCTGCGTGATTCGAACTCCTCTGCCCTGGTCCGTGAGGCCAGCAGCGAGAAGTCGCGTCATGTGGTGATGCCGCTGCGTCTGTGACCTGACGCTTGGTTCCACGTGGAACCGACCTGTCGAAGAAGCCCGGCCACGCGCCGGGTTTTTTTTGTTCCACGTGGAGCATTGCGGTAGCCAGGCAACGCGATGCAGTTTGGAGACGTGTGCGGTGATGGCAGCGCGTTGATCAACGGCAGGCATCTGCGGTGTTCGCTGAGCGCGTCGACGTTGGCGGACCCCGCGCACCTCGCACATGTTCCGCCGCTTCCACGTGTTGGTTTCACGTTCCACGGCGAGGGCTGGTTTGAGTGCCTGGATCACTGCTCTATGCTTTAAAAACTGTATATAAATCTAAAGCTAGGTGGTGGTGGTAGGGGCAGATTTGGTTGAAAAGTACCTTATCTGATTGAAATCAAAGGGAATGTTGGGTCTGAAACCCCCTGTAAAAGGCCCCCTGAGGCTGGGGGTGATCCTGTGGATATCTTTCAGGCCCGTATTTGAGTGCGTTTTTATCCACAGCTCGTACATGGGTTGTGCATAAGTCATACAGGGTGCCTGTGGACAGCGAAATCCGTACGCGGCGTATTCGGCCAGATCTGAATACGCATGCCGGGCCCAGCGCATCAGATTTGAAGGAATGGACCCGGCGTCGGCATCCCCCGGCGCCAGCGACCAGGGAAATCGCGTCGATTTTCTTGAAATCTGCAGGCCTGCAGCCCTGCCCGGCTGTCAGATTTCAAGAAATTCACGGTGCTGCGCGGCACCCCGATGCCTTGGTTCGCGCCTGGACTTGGTGGACCAGGGCGGATCGCGCCGCAGGCAGCGCGTTCACCCGTTGGCCCACGTGAAACACACCCGATGCAGTAAGCTGATCGATTACCCCTACCCGACTGCCGCCCCGCGCGGCCGTGATCGACTGCATGCACATCCGCCGCTTGTCCCTGCACCAGGTTCGCCGCTTTGAACGCGTGGAACTGGCCCCCGAGCCGGGCATCAACCTGATCACCGGTGACAACGGTGCCGGCAAGACCAGCGTGCTGGAGGCCCTGCATGTAATGGCGTATGGGCGCAGTTTCCGCGGCCGCGTGCGCGACGGTCTGGTGCGCGAAGGTCAGGATGCGCTGGAAGTGTTCGTGGAATGGGACGAATGCCGCGAAGGTGCCCCAAGTTCCGCGCGGCGCAAGGCCGGGCTGCGGCACAGCGGGCAGGAATGGAAAGGCCGGCTGGATGGCGAAGACGTCGCGCAGCTGGGAAACCTGTGCGCAGCGTTGGCCGTTGTGACCTTCGAGCCGGGCAGCCATGCACTGGTCAGCGGTGGCGGCGAACCGCGTCGACGCTTCCTCGATTGGGGCTTGTTCCACGTGGAACCAGACTTCCTGGCACTGTGGCGGCGCTACTCCCGGGCGTTGAAACAGCGCAATGCCCTGCTGAAACAAGGGGGCAACGCCCATGCGTTGGATGCGTGGGACCATGAGCTGGCCGAAGCCGGCGAGCCGCTGACCACGCGCCGCCAGCACTACCTGGAGCGGCTGCAGGACCGGGCCATCGCGTTGGCCCAGGTGCTGGCGCCCAATCTGGGGGTCCAGTCGATGACCCTGAGTCCGGGCTGGCGCAAACAGGAGGTGTCCCTGTCGGATGCGCTGTTGCTGGCGCGGGAACGCGACCGCATGGCGGGCTACACCTCCGTCGGCCCGCACCGGGCGGACTGGAGCGTGGGCTTCGCCAGCATTCCGGGCCGCGACGCCCTGTCACGCGGGCAGGCCAAGCTCACCGCCCTGACCTGCCTGTTGGCACAGGCCGAGGACTACGCCGAGCAGCGCGGCGAATGGCCGGTGATCGCGCTGGACGATCTGTCCTCCGAGCTGGATCGCAATCACCAGGCCCGGGTTCTGGACCGGCTGAGGTCCGGGCCCGCCCAGATCTTCATCACCGCCACCGAGACCCCGGCGGCGCTGCACGACGCAACCGACATCACCCGGTTCCACGTGGAACATGGGCAGGTCCAGCCTGTGCCATAGTGGTCGGGAGGGCGCGTGCGCCCGGCTGGTATAATTGCTGTTGCAACCCCTTACCCACGGTGCCCCGCGTCAAGCGGCGGCCCGACCTGCGGAGCCTACGGCAAGCGCAATGACTGAAGAACAGAACACCCCGGCAAACAGCGGCAACTACGACGCCAACAGCATCACCGCCCTGGAAGGGCTGGAAGCTGTCCGCAAGCGTCCTGGTATGTACATCGGCGACGTCCATGACGGCACCGGTCTGCACCACATGGTGTTCGAGGTCGTCGACAACTCCATCGATGAAGCCTTGGCCGGCCACGCCGACCACGTGTCTGTGATGATTCACGCCGATGGCTCGGTCTCCGTCTCCGACAACGGTCGCGGCATCCCGACCGGCAAGCACGAGCAGATGAGCAAGAAGCTCGACCGCGACGTGTCTGCCGCCGAAGTGGTCATGACGGTGCTGCATGCCGGCGGCAAGTTCGACGACAACAGCTACAAGGTGTCCGGCGGCCTGCACGGCGTGGGCGTCAGCGTGGTCAACGCGCTGTCGCAGAAGCTGGTCCTGGACATCTACCAGGGCGGCTTCCACTACCAGCAGGAATACGCCGACGGTGCAGCACTGCATCCGTTGAAGCAGGTGGCGGCGAGCACCAAGCGCGGCACCACCCTGCGCTTCTGGCCGTCGCTGAAGGCGTTCCACGACAACGTGGAATTCCACTACGACATCCTGGCCCGTCGCCTGCGTGAGCTGTCCTTCCTCAATTCCGGCGTCAAGATCGTGCTGGCGGACGAGCGCGGCGATGGCCGCCGCGACGACTTCCATTACGAAGGCGGCATCCGCAGCTTCGTGGAGCATCTGGCGCAGCTGAAGACGCCGCTGCACCCGAATGTGATCTCGGTAACCGGCGAGTCCAACGGCATCACCGTGGACGTGGCGCTGCAGTGGACCGATTCCTACCAGGAAACGATGTACTGCTTCACCAACAACATTCCGCAGAAGGACGGTGGTACCCACCTCGCCGGCTTCCGCGGTGCGCTGACCCGCGTGCTCAACAACTACATCGAGCAGAACGGCATCGCCAAGCAGGCCAAGATCAACCTGACCGGCGATGACATGCGCGAAGGCATGATCGCCGTGCTGTCGGTCAAGGTGCCGGACCCGAGCTTCTCCAGCCAGACCAAGGAAAAGCTGGTCAGCTCGGACGTGCGCCCGGCCGTGGAAAGTGCCTTCGGCCAGCGCCTGGAAGAATTCCTGCAGGAAAACCCGAACGAAGCCAAGGCGATCGCCGGCAAGATCGTCGACGCTGCGCGTGCCCGTGAAGCGGCCCGCAAGGCGCGCGATCTGACCCGCCGCAAGGGCGCGCTGGATATCGCCGGCCTGCCCGGCAAGCTGGCCGACTGCCAGGAAAAAGATCCGGCGCTGTCCGAACTGTTCATCGTCGAGGGTGACTCGGCAGGTGGCTCTGCCAAGCAGGGACGCAACCGCAAGAACCAGGCGGTACTGCCGCTGCGCGGCAAGATCCTCAACGTGGAACGTGCCCGCTTCGATCGCATGCTGGCCTCGGACCAGGTCGGTACGCTGATCACCGCGCTGGGCACCGGTATTGGTCGGGACGAATACAACCCGGACAAGCTGCGCTACCACCGCATCATCATCATGACCGACGCCGACGTCGACGGTGCGCACATCCGTACGCTGCTGTTGACCTTCTTCTACCGGCAGATGCCGGAGCTGATCGAGCGCGGCCACATCTACATCGGCCTGCCGCCGCTGTACAAGATCAAGCAGGGCAAGCAGGAGCTCTACCTGAAGGACGACCCGGCGCTGGATGCGTACCTGGCCAGCAGCGCGGTGGAAAACGCCTCGCTGATTCCGGCCGATGGCGAACCGGGCATTGAAGGCCTGGCCCTGGAAAAGCTGCTGCTCTCCTACGCTTCGGCGCAGGAAGCCATCAGCCGCAACGCCCACCGGTACGATCGCCAGGTCCTTGAGGCCCTGATCGATTTCACTCCGATGGACCTGGAACACCTGCGCAAGGCCGGTGCCGATGAAGGCCTGGCCGCGCTGGCGACGCGTCTCAACCGCAGCAGCCTCGGCTCGCCGCGCTTCAGCCTGGAACTGCAGGAACCCACCGAGGAGCGTCCGGCCGCGCTGCTGGTCACGCGCCGCCACATGGGCGAAGCGTTGATCCAGGTGCTGCCGTTGTCGGCCTTCGAAACCGGTGAACTGCGTGCCCTGCACCAGTCCTCGCTGCTGCTGCACGGCCTGGTCCGCGCCGGTGCGAAGATCAGTCGCGGCGCCAAGTCGGCCGAGATCGAGAGCTTTGCACAGGCGCGCGAATGGCTGCTCGAGGAAGGCAAGAAGGGCCGCCAGATCCAGCGCTTCAAGGGCCTGGGTGAAATGAATCCGGAGCAGCTGTGGGACACCACGGTCAACCCGGACACCCGCCGTCTGCTGCAGGTGCGGATCGAAGACGCCGTTGCGGCCGACCAGATCTTCAGCACCTTGATGGGCGATGTGGTGGAGCCCCGCCGTGACTTCATCGAAGACAACGCGTTGAAGGTCGCCA
>NZ_QAIW01000122.1:0-1342 GCF_003061285.1 Stenotrophomonas sp. HMWF003
TTCTTTCATGAGCACTTTCACTGCAAAGTCCGAGACCGTCCAGCGCGACTGGTATCTCGTCGACGCTTCCGGCAAGACGCTGGGCCGTCTGTCCACCGAGCTGGCCCGCCGTCTGCGCGGCAAGCACAAGCCGGTCTACACCCCTCACGTTGATACCGGTGATTACCTGGTTGTCATCAATGCAGAAAAGATTGTCGTCACCGGCAACAAGCTGCAGGACAAGCTGTATCACCGTTTCACTGGCTACATCGGCAACCTGAAGACCGAAACTCTGGCCCAGGCGCTTGAGCGCCACCCGGAGCGTGTCATCGAGACCGCCGTCAAGGGCATGCTGCCGAAGGGCCCGCTGGGCCGCGCCATGTACCGCAAGCTCAAGGTGTACTCGGGTTCCGAGCACCCGCACGCCGCTCAGCAGCCTCAGGTTCTGGATATCTAATCATGGCTATCACTCAAAACTACGGCACCGGCCGCCGCAAGTCCTCCACCGCCCGCGTGTTCCTGCGCAAGGGCGCCGGCAACATCACCGTCAATGGCCGTCCGCTGGACGAGTTCTTTGGCCGTGAGACTGCACGCATGATCGTGCGTCAGCCGCTGGAACTGACCAAGAACACCGAAAGCTTCGACATCATGGTCACCGCCGCTGGCGGTGGTACCACCGGTCAGGCCGGTGCGATCCGCCTGGGCATCGCCCGCGCGCTGGTCGAGTACGACGAAACCCTGAAGTCCGAGCTGCGCAAGGCTGGCTTCATGACCCGTGACGCCCGTGAAGTCGAGCGTAAGAAGGTCGGTCTGCACAAGGCCCGTCGCGCCACCCAGTTCTCCAAGCGCTGATCCATCGCGCCTGGCGTGGGATCCTTCGGGATCCCGCTGGGAGGACAGCAAAAGCCCGGCTTCGGCCGGGCTTTTGTCGTTTGTGGGGCCGGTGTTGGCCAAGGCAGGGTCGACGCCGGCTGGGGTCGGGTTGCGATCGGCTGCCGGGCTACAGGCGGGGCCGGGGCCTAGAGCCAGAGCCAGAGCCAGGGCCAGGGCCAGAGCCAGAGCCAGAGCCAGAGCCAGAGCCAGAGCCAGAGCCTCTGCTCTCGTATTCGCCTGGCTGGGTCGGCGCGGGTGGATTGTCGGGACACGCTGCAAGTACGTCCTTGTAAGCTCCGTCGCCGCATCCATGCGGCTCAGGGTCCCGCCAACCCACCCGCGCCGCCCCTCGATAGTTGGCTGGTGCGCAGGGGAAGGGCGAGGCAAGAGCGGGGAGGGGCCTGAATCGGTAGTGCCGGCCGCTGGCCGGCAACCACGCCGCCCATCCGCAAGCCGATGGCATCGCTCGTGAGGGTCGTGACTGCGATCC
>NZ_QAIW01000123.1:0-5574 GCF_003061285.1 Stenotrophomonas sp. HMWF003
GCCCAGGAGAGGACTCGAACCTCCACGAAGTTGCCCCCGCTAGCACCTGAAGCTAGTGCGTCTACCAATTCCGCCACCTGGGCGACTCAGGAGGAGAATTCTGCGGGAGAACCACGAATGTGTCAACAGCATGTCGCGGAAAATTTCGATCATCGCGCGCTGCCGGTTCGTCCCCCTGCACATCGGGCAATCGTGCATGCGACACCCACACCATCGAACCGCAGAAACGAAAAAACCCGCTTGCGCGGGTTTGATCATGTACCGAGTCGTGGTGCCCAGGAGAGGACTCGAACCTCCACGAAGTTGCCCCCGCTAGCACCTGAAGCTAGTGCGTCTACCAATTCCGCCACCTGGGCGACTCAGGAGGCGAATTATGCGGATGCATCGCAGGGCTGTCAATGCATTCCGGCGCCGCAAACGCGCAGGGTGCGTTGGCCACTGGCGCGGCGCGGCTTGACCCGGGTGGTGGACCCTGAAAATACTCGGCCCACCCGGCAGCAAGGCGTTCCCATGGAAACCCCGATCCTGCATTTCCATCCGCTGTCCTCGTGCTGCCAGAAAGTGCTGATCGCCGCCGACGTGCTCGGTGTCACCTTGGACGCCCGGCTGTTGAACCTCGGCGACCCGGTCGAGCGCGCAGCGTTCCGGGCGCTGTGGCCGCTGGGCAAGATGCCGCTGCTGGTCGAGCAGGGCACGCCCATCGGTGAGACCAGCATCATCATCGAGCACCTCCAGCTCCATCATGCCGCCGCAGGTACGTGGCTGATTCCGCCGGATCCGGCGCAGGCGCTGGCGGTACGGTTCTGGGATCGGTTCTGCGACTTCTATGTCATGACCCCGATGCAGGCGCTGACCGCTGCGCTGCTGCAGCCGGACGGGCAGGGCGATGCCCAGGCCACGGCAGCGGCGCGGGCCACCTTGCTCAACAGCCATGCACTGCTGGATCGCCAGCTTGCGGGGCGGCGCTGGCTGACCGGCGAAGCGTTCACCCTGGCCGACTGCGCTGCGGCACCGGCGCTGTTCTATGCGGTGGCTTACGTGCCAGTGCCGGAGGCGCACGCGGCACTGTCTGCCTATATGGAGCGGCTGATGGCGCACGTAGCGGTGGCTGCGGTGATCGACGCGGCCCGGCCCTGGTTCAAGTACTTCCCGGGACGGGCAGGGTTGGCGCGCCGTTACTACGATCCCGAGGCCTGACCCGCCCGATCCGGGAGGGGTGGATGCCAGAAACGAAAAAACCCGCTTGCGCGGGTTTGATCATTTTCTGAGTCATGGTGCCCAGGAGAGGACTCGAACCTCCACGAAGTTGCCCCCGCTAGCACCTGAAGCTAGTGCGTCTACCAATTCCGCCACCTGGGCGACTCAGGAGGCGAATTGTGAAGATGCCGCCGGGGCTTGTCAACGGTTTTGTGAAAATTCTTCACAAACCTGCATATGGCGCGCCCATGACCGATTCTGCACACTGTCAGCGGTTACCATGGAGGCCAATGAAACCAAAGAAACCGACCCAGGGCGCGAAAGCCCCCAAGTCCCCGGCGCCCAAGCAGGCTGCCGGTCCGTCGGGCAAGCCCCGCGCTGCCGCCAAGAAGGCCGGCAAGCTGCCACCGTGGATGCCCGAATCAATGAACACCCCAGCGCCGCCGCGCGGTGGCAAGCGGTCCGGCCCCAAGCCGGATGCCGGCGCGCCGATCCCGACCCGTCGCCGCCCGCACCCGACTGCTGCCGACATGAACGTGATCGACCCCCATGCCGCGCGTGAGGCCGAGCGCTATGCGCAGCCCATCGCCAGCCGCGAAGCCATCCTGCAGCTGCTGGACCGCTGCGACGGCCCGCAGACCGCCGAGGAAATCGGCATCCACCTCGGCCTGACCGAACCCGACCGCGCCGACGCGCTGGGCAAGCGCCTGGGCGCGATGGTGCGCGACGGCCAGCTGGTGCAGAACCGCCGCGGCGGTTTCGCCCCGGTGCAGGCCACCAACCTCATCACCGGCGTGGTCATCGCCAACCCGGAAGGCTTCGGCTTCCTGCGTCCGGTGGAGGGCGGGGACGACCTGTTCCTGCCGCCGTATGAAATGCGCAAGGTCATGCACGGTGACCGCGTGCTCGCCAACGTGACCGGCATCGATCGCCGCGGCCGCCGCGAGGGCAGCATCGCCCGCGTGCTCGAGCGCGGCATGACCCGCCTGATCGGCCGCTTCAGCGTCGAGTTCGGCATCAATTACGTGGTGCCCGACGACAAGCGGGTGCAGCGCAACGTGCAGATTCCGCCGGACCAGACCGGCGACGCCCGCGACGGCCAGCTGGTGGTCTGCGAGCTGACCCAGGCCCCGGATACCCGCCGCCCGCCGATCGGCCGCATCATCGCGGTGCTCGGCGACAAGCTGACCGCCTCGCTGATCGTGGAAACCGCCATCCACGGCCATGAACTGCCGTTCGAGTTCCCGCAGGAGGTGCTCAACGAGGCCGCCTCGGTGCCGCTGGTGGTCGAGCCGGCCATGCTGGGCAACCGCGTGGACCTGCGCAGCACGCCGCTGGTGACCATCGACGGTGAGGATGCCAAGGACTTCGATGACGCGGTGTTCTGCGAACCGAATGCCGAAGGTTTCCGCCTGGTGGTGGCCATCGCCGACGTGTCCAACTACGTCCGCCCCGGCACGCCGCTGGATGACGAAGCGCAGAAGCGCGCCACCTCGGTCTACTTCCCGGGTTTCGTGGTGCCGATGCTGCCTGAGACGCTGTCCAACGGCATCTGCTCGCTGATGCCCAAGGTCGACCGCATGTGCTTCGTCTGCGACATGCAGGTGAACCGCGACGGTGAGGTGATCCATTCGCGCTTCTACGAAGCGGTGATGAATTCGCACGCCCGCCTGACCTACAACCAGGTCTGGCAGGCAGTCGGTGAAAACGACCCGGCAGTGCGCAAGGAAATCGCTGCGGTGCTGCCGCAGGTCGAGCGCCTGCACCAGCTCTACAAGGTGCTGGCCAAGGCCCGTACCAAGCGCGGCGCGATCGAGTTCGAATCGTCTGAAGTGCGCTTCGTGCTCGACAACACCGGCGAAGTGACCCAGGCCGGCATGCTGGTGCGCAACGATGCGCACAAGCTGATCGAAGAATGCATGATCGCCGCCAACGTGCAGGCCGCGCGCTACCTGCTGCACAAGCAGGTGCCGGCGCCGTTCCGCGACCATGCCAAGCCGCCGGAAGCCAAGTTCGAGGACCTGCTGGAGTTCCTGAAGGAATTCAAGCTGAGCCTGCCGCCGTGGTCGAAGGTGCAGCCGGGTGATTACACCAAGCTGCTCAAGAAGGTGCGCGAGCGCCCGGATGCGGCGCTGCTGGAATCGGTGCTGCTGCGCAGCCAGAGCCTGGCGGTGTATTCGCCTGACAACCAGGGCCACTTCGGTCTGTCGCTGGATGCGTACGCGCACTTCACCTCGCCGATCCGCCGCTATCCCGACCTGCTGGTGCACCGTGCTATCAAGCATGCGCTCAGCGGCGCACCGGCCGAGAAGTACACCTACTCGCCGCGTGAGATGGCCGCGCTGGCGCTGCAGTGCTCCGAACGCGAGCGCCGGGCCGACGAGGCCGAGCGCGAAGTGGACGAACGCTACCGCGCCGCGTGGATGGAAAAGCACGTGGGTGGCCAGTTCGACGGTGTAATCAGCGGCGTGACCAGCTTCGGTCTGTTCGTGGAACTGGACGAATCCAAGGTCAACGGCCTGGTCCACGTGACCCAGCTGCCGCACGACTATTACCAGTTCGATGCCACCCGCAAGACGCTCAGCGGCGAACGCCGTGGCAAGGCCTACCGGCTGGGCGACCGCGTGCGCATCCTGGTGCTCAAGGCCAGCATGGAAGAGCGCAAGATCGACTTCCGCCTGGTCGAGGAGCAGGGCGACGAGGTGGACGAACTGCCGCCGCGTGGCCAGCCAGCCAAGCGCAAGAAGCAGAAGTACTGAAAGACCGGCGTACCGGCCACCGGCCGGTACGCCAGGGCGCGGACACCGGCCGCCCGGCGGCACCCGCGCTACCCCGGCCACCCGGTAGGTGCCGACCATTGGTCGACTCGCGTCCACCGGCACCATGCCTACCCCGATCGGAGCGCACCCATGCCCGACCTCCCCGAATACAGTGGCGGCTGCCAGTGCGGCGCCATCCGCTTCCACGTCCGTGGCGAGCTGACCGACAGCTCGATCTGCCATTGCCGGATGTGCCAGAAAGCCTTCGTGCCTATTACGCACCGCTGGTGTCGGTGCGCGCCGTCGAGTTCACCTGGACCCGGGGCGAGCCGCGCCGGTTTGCCTCCTCCAACCTGGTCCAGCGGGGTTTCTGCCCCGACTGCGGCACGCCGCTGACCTACGAAGCGCCGGACGGCATGGCCGTTGCTGCCGGGGCCTTTGACGATCCCGCGCGCCTGCCGCCGACCGTGCAGTACGGCACCGAGGCCAAGCTGCCGTTCGTGGATACGTTGGGGTCGCTGCGCGTGATCCGTGACGAGGATGACCCTGAGATGGCGCTGCTGCAGGGCCTGGTCAGCCACCAACACCCCGACCACGACACCCCCTGACGGCGCCGCGCCGCGGGGTTGGGGCTCCGGCGTGAACGCCCGGCGGGGCAGGCGGGGCCTTGATGCTCTACCATTACCACCCCCTGTACCGGTCGTGCCCCCGCAATGAGCAAGCAAAGCCAGTGGATCGTCGGCGTCAACGCTGTCGCCTCTTCGATCGAGAACGATGCCGAGAACGTCCGCGAGGTGCTGATCGAAGCCAGCGCGAAGAATCCGCGGCTGGTGGAAATCGAAGAGAACGCGCGCCGCAAGGGCATCGACGTGCGCAAGGTCAACACCCAGGCGCTCGACGGCGTGGGCGGTTCGGTGCGCCACCAGGGCGTGGCGGCGCGCTACCAGGCGGCACGCACCTACGGTGAGAACGAACTGGAAGGCCTGGTCGAGGCCGCCGAGGGCAAGGCCCTGCTGCTGATCCTCGACGAGGTGCAGGACCCGCACAACCTGGGCGCCTGCCTGCGCAGCGCGGCGGCTGCCGGTGCCACCGCAGTGATCATTCCCAAGGACAAGTCGGCCACGGTCAACGCCACTGTGCGCAAGACCTCGGCCGGTGCGGCCGACCGCATCCCGGTGGTGGCGGTGACCAACCTGTCGCGCTGCCTGAAGGACCTGCAGAAGCTGGGCGTGTGGATCTACGGCCTGGCCGGTGAAGCCACTGCCTCGCTGTATTCGATCGATTTGAAGGGCAACGTGGCGCTGGTGCTGGGCGGCGAAGCCGACGGCCTGCGTCGTCTGACCCGCGAAAACTGCGATGGCCTGGTCAAGATCCCGATGCCGGGCGACATTGAAAGCCTCAACGTGTCGGTGGCCACCGGCGTGAGCCTGTTCGAGGCTGTGCGCCAGCGCGGCCTGTAATCCGCCCGCGCGCGGGGGTAGAGCCGACCGTCGGTCGGCTGCTCTACGCGGCGTACGACAGCCGACCAACGGTCGGCTCTACCGGGGTGGGTTGATAGCCGACCAACGGTCGGCTCTACCGGGGTGGGTTGGCAGCCGACCAACGGTCGGCTCTACCC
>NZ_QAIW01000124.1:0-8311 GCF_003061285.1 Stenotrophomonas sp. HMWF003
CCGTTGGCGAAGCCGCCAATGTTGGCGATCACGTCTATCGAAAGGCTGCCGAGGGATCGACGGGACATATATGGGCTCCTGCCGAGCCCCTGGCCCGGCCTTGGGCGGTGGCCGCTGGGGCCGCCGGGCAGGATGGCGAAATGCGCACCCCGAAAAAATGGTTTTTCTCAACTGACGGTGTAAAAAAACATCTGGCGACACGGTCAGGAGGACAAAGGGCCTGAACTTTCGGCCCGCCCCTCCCCATTCAGGTCTGGGCGGGCCGATGGTCAGGGCCTCACGGCGTGATGGGCGGCAGTTCGAACTTGAGCACCGCAGCGGTGTCGAGCACCTCCAGACCGGCGCGCAGCTCGCCCAGGATGGCGACCAGGTTGCGAACGAAGTAGTCAGCATGCGTGTTGCTCAGCACCACGCTGATCTGCTCACGATCCAGAACGGTCACCAGCGACGTGTCGACGGTAAGTACCTTCCGCGCCGGCATGGCTGCCGTGGCGACGATGGTGGTGTTCCACAGCGAGGGCGGCGCAGGGGAAGTGGGGCTGCCGAACACGTACTCATCGTCGGTGTCGTTCTTCCGGGTGATCTGCAGGCGGAACCAGTCGAGCGGGTTCATCAGCACCAGGTTGGGGGCGTAGCCGTTGTTAGCCATGGCGACCAAGCCCTCACCGATGATGTCTGCCGGTGTCTCCCCGATAGCGGGGACCATGGGCATTGCCTGGTTGAGCAGGCCGTTTATCTTTCCCTGGCCGCCGACGCCATTGATGATCCGGTCCTCAAGACGCGCGAGCACCTTGTGTCGGATCACGCGGTCGATCTGCGATTGCAATGCCGGCGCGTCCGACAGCACCTGCTTGGAGGCAGCCGTCCACCCGGCGATGGTGACAATTTCCGCACGCTCCGATGTGCCTTCGAACGCCAGCTCCGCCTTCGTATCGCCTTCATGCTCCTGCTCGGCAGCATCACCGGTGCCAGTAAACTGGATGAATTCCACCGCATCGCTGCTGGTCGGGCGACTGGGCAGCACGTCCAGCAGGCGCAGGGGCGGCAGCACCTGACCGATGAAGCCCCGCCGTTCAGGCTGGCTCGGAACGCCGGTGTCGCCCGCGTTCCCCTTACCTCCGTTGGTCAGGGCCGCCTTGATGGAGGCATCGATGTTCGCTCGGGATGCGAATTGGCCAATCTTCATTTTCCGCGCAGCCTGGTCGCGGGCTGTGTCGAACGCCGCATCCTCGCGCATCGCAGTTGCAGCGCGCGTTCCCACGCTCTCCTGGTCAGCGTGGGAGTAGTGACCGTGGCCCTGAGTGTCAATCTTCGCCACAATCTGCTCGACAGACTGCAGGCGCGCGGCCACTTCTGCGGCCTGCTGCTCGGTACTTTCCTTGTACGCCTTGAGGTTACTGCCCAGCTCGCGAAGGCTGGCGTTGATTTCCTGACTCATTTGCGGGTTTCTCCCTTCCTGTTCGTTGTGACGCGCATGCATGCGCGCTCTGGCTTTCAACACGGCAGCTACGTCATCGGCTGGAATGCCGTGCTGCCGTAGAGCTCGCTCAAGATGCCCATTCGTGATGCTGGTATGGTCTTCTTCCATCGCCGCCGCCTGTCTCGCTTGTGCGTGTGTAGTTCAACGCAGCGCGCGGATGGGCGATATGCTTTCGTAACGCGGCGCTGGGCCTTTCGTTACGCGACGCGGTGGGATTCGTCGGACCAGTCGGTCTCTGCTTCCACGGCAAACTCAGCTTTCAGCAGTTCGATCCCGACCATGACGTTCACAATGGCGCGGACGCGCGCGCCCTTCTGTCGGCACCGATCGCTGCAGTAGCGCCGTGGCCGGCCGGTCCGCCGAACAGGCAGTGCAGCACCGCAGACCTCGCATTGCGGCGAGGCCGAGGCAATCTGGCGCTGGCGCGCCGCGTGGCTCAATGCTGGTGCGCTCCGCCTGCGCCCGGAATCGTCATGATCCGCTTCATCTGCTGGTAGTCGTCAATGGTTGCCCACCAAATCGAAGGTGCTGCCGGATTCATCTCCCAGGTCAGGACCATGCGCTCGCCGCTTTGGAGCACCTGCGCGACCTTTGCCGCGATCACAGGATCCTGTTCCTGCAGCTTGGCGAGCATTGCATCGGCGAGTTCAGCGGCGGCAGCGTTGAAGGCTTGCGCGGTGCTGGCAATCTTCTGATCGGTGTTCATTTCTCGTCTCTCTTGGCGGTTGCGGACTTCCAGGCGATGTCTGCTCGCACGTGCAGCGGCAGCTTCGTCCAGCGTTGGTTCTGCGGTAGGCGGTTGGCCACCTGTTCGGCTTCCTGCTTCGGGCTGCCAGCGCGCATCAACTGCTTTGCCAGCGCGCGTTTGGTCAGCGCCACCTTCAGGGTTTCGTTGGTCATGCGATCCTCGTGGTGTAGGTGTGCAGCGGGCGCAGGTGGTGAACGTCGTGCACCACCTGCGCGGGGTGCAGGGGGTGCGCCCCGTGCCGATCTGTCACCCGTGACGTGGTGTCACCCGTGTGCAGCGCGCGGGTTCCGTGCGGTCCCGGTGGCCAGCAGTACGGATCGTCGCCACCGGCCAGGTCAAAGGGTGCAATCTGCGACATGTTCGAAGGGTGCAATCTGTGCAGTGGGGCCGTGGTGGTGCGCGAGCCCTGTAAGCGGTAAATCCACAGCGCAGGAGCAACAGCGCCAAGCGTCCGCTGCGCTCCCGCCTGGTAGATATATATAAAGGGGCACCCTGAGGGGGCCAAAAAACGGCACAAAACGGTGTTTATGGCCCCCTGAGGGGTGCAAAAGACTTTGGTCATGCTGCTTTTGGCCCCCTGAAGGGTGCAATGTGGTCCCCTGCGGGGGCTACAGATTGCGTTTCGTTTTGGCCCCCTGAAGGGACTACAGATCGCGTTTTCCGCCAGTCGTTGCGCGGCGGCCCAGGCAGCAGCTCCAGCGACTTCCCAGGACAGGTATCGATGCCGTACCAGGTGAGCGCATAGAGATTGCAGAGCTTTCTGTTGCCATGCCGCGTCTGCACGATGAACCCGGCGTTCTCCAGCTGGGCGAGCAGTTCCCCGAGCTTGCTGGTGGCGCACACGCCGGCCGCTGCCACCATCGCCTTGGTGGCGCTGAGGTCGCCGTTGTTGCGGCCGTTGTACTGAGCAGCCAGGAACATCAGCATCTTCAGCGCGCCGCCACCAAGGGCGTAGAACGCCGGCGACTGGATCATGGGGTGGGGAAGTCGAACGAATGTGTCGCTTGACCGCCGCCCTGTGTGCTTCGCCCTCTGACGCTCAGGGATGCGCTTGCGGTACTCATCGCCCATCGCGCTCACTCTGGCTCTGCGCCCCCACGATGCTCCGCACAGCTTGGAACCAGCCCTGTCCAGCGCGCGAGGCGCGGGCAAGCACCCACTCCCTGACGCGCGCCTCAGGCGGCCGGCCGCGGTGGTCCAGAGCGCACGATCCGCACAGCACGTAGGGTAGGGACGCCCACCCGTACTCACGCTCTACGCGGCTATAGGTGCCGAACACCGGCAATAGCGGCTTGCCGCAGCAATCGCACGCAATGGGGTCAACGGGGATGCGGGAGGCGATCATGGGGCGAATCCCATGCCCGGCCCCACTGGCAGCGCGCGCGGGGAGAGGACATCGCCCGGGCTGGTCTGCTCCGGTGCGCCGCTGTCGCCAATAGCCATAGGCTGGAAGTGATGCTCCCTTGGGCTCCGTGTCCGCATGTCAGGCTTCCAGCGTTGAGTTCAGCGCGCGATCCAGCACCACCACCACCTGAGTGAACTGCTCCTGCGTCAGACGGGCCTGTTCTGCGAATGCACGGTGTTCCTCCGCCCGAGCCACGAAGTTCGCGCGAACCTGCTGCAGATGAGCGCGGCCGGCCGGCTGGCTTGCGAGGTGGGCGAGGACCTCGGGGGGCCAGGAACGCACCATCTTCAGCGTCCGGTCCATGACCTCGCTGGGGGTTTCCTGCGGGGTCTTGTCCATCAGCCGACCCTCCGCGTGGTGGTCGCATGGGTCACCATCCCCAGGAACACCAACATCTCGCGGGGAACCGGATAGGCGGCGTGGGGCTGGCTGCGGGTGAAGACGAACAGGCCGCCAGTGCGGGCTTGGACGAAGCGGATCAACTGCTGGCCGCCAATTTCCACGGCGTAGCAGGCGTCGCCGTAGAAGAAGTTGCGGCTGAGGTCGACGTGCAGCACATCGCCGGGCTGGTAGTTGGGGGCGTTCAAGCTGTCCGTGACCTGGACAAGGCCCCAGCGCGCGGTGTCAGAAAAATCCGGGGCGGGGGTGAGGGGTTCCCCGATTGCGGCCGGCCGGGCGTGGTGTAGGATATGGCTCATGGTCAGGTCGTTCCTTGCAAGGGTTCGGTCAAGACTTCGGCGGCTCGGATGGGTAGGACCATCCGGGCCGTTTCTTTTTTCAGGCGGCCGCGGCATTGCGCTTGCCCTCTGTTGAGGCCCTCTCCATGGCTTGCTGGCACTCCACCAGTGCCACGTGGCTGCACAGCCTGCGCTTGCCGTCCTTGTAGGTCCGGAGCATGCCGCCGTTGATGAGCTGGTATCCCCTGGTGCGTGACACCCCAAGCTGATCGAAAGCCACCTCAATGGGGTAGGCCAATTTGGGTTTCGTTGCATCCTGTGACATAGTTGCGCTCTAGATGAATGGGTTAAGTAGGTTGTGTGCTCACAAACCTACTGAACGTCATTAGACACACCGGGATATGTCATGTCAACAGCCAAGAACAAAGGCGGCCGCCCGCCGCGTGCGCCGGGGGAAAAGCTGCAACGGATCAACCTGACACTACGGCCGAGCCTTCTCTTTGGCTTGGAAGTGGTCGCACGGGACAGACGAACTTCGCTTAGCCAAGCAGCTGAGTACCTGATCGAACAGCAGTTTCGCGAGTACGAAGTCGACGGGGTCAAGGCTTCAAAGGTGGTCGCCGGTGTCGTCGAGGTCTTCGCGGACAACCTTCAAAAAGGCAATCCCCTTGCAATCAATGCAAGCGCCCCTGAGCAACTTGCATCTCTAGTGCTTTCCTCGCCTGTTGGCCGGTCGTTCTTCATGCCTGAATCGCTACTGTCCCCTTCTGAGCGCTACTTCAAGGCGGTCTATGGGGAACTCCTGGCGCGCGCGAGCAGTTCAGACGAAAGCGGTGCCGTTACGTCGAACATGGTCGTGCTGAACGCCCTTGCGAACCCAGAACTACTGGAGCACTTCAACGAAAAGGCAAAGGCTGGGGAGCAGCGGGGTCTTTCGCCCGCAGAGGTGGCTGAGGAAATTCAGAAGGAACTGGCCTCGGAAATAGCCGCGACAGATCCCTGATTGGCGAGCAAGCCATGGTGCATTTTTGCGCTTTGCTACAGGAACTGCACCTGCGCCAGCTTGTCGCGCGCGGCGCCCTGCACCAGGTGCCCGTAGTGCTTCTCGATCATCGCCAGTGACGTGCCGGCCAGCTTAGCCACGGTCAGTAGGTCCATGCCGCCCACGATGGCGTCCGTGATCCAGCAGTGCCGCAGGGTGTAGAGCGTGACACCGGCGGGCAGCCCAGCGCGCGCAGCGGCCTCCCTGACGGGATCACTCCAAGCGTCAGCCGTCCATGCCTTCCCACCTTCCTGGGTGAACATGTGGGTCTTGGGGAGCTTCCCCTTGGCCAGCCGGTCAAACATGGCGCCGGCGGCGGGGGAGAGCGGAATCTTGCGGTCGTGGTCCTTGCTTCGGAAACGCACACTGGCCGTTCGGCCGTCATAGTCCGCCCGCAGGCAGATAGCGGGATCCCCCGGCCTGCACCCTGTGAGGGCGACGCACTCGATCAGGTCACGCACCGGCCCCACGGCGGCATCCAGCAGCGCGCGGCGCTGCTCACGCTCCAGGTACAGCCCACGGCGCTGGCTGGCGTCCTTCAGGGGCTTCACCGAGTTCCATTCGAACGCCACGTCGGGTGAAGCCTTGCGGCGGGCCACAGCGTGATTCAGGGCGGCCACCAGCACCGTGCGCATGCGGTTGACGCTGGACTTGGCCAGGGGCTTCGCCACTGGTGGCCGGCCGCGCTTCACCGGCAGCGGGGGCAGGTCACCTTTCTCCACGCGATCGCGCCAGGCCTCGATATGATCCTGGTGCAGGTCCGTCAATCGCACCTTGCCCAGCTTGTCGGCGTAGAGGCAACGCTCAAACCGGCGTTTGGCATCATCCGACGCCTTCTTGCGTCCGTCCTTCTCCAGGGCAGTCACGTAGTCGCTGCAGGCGTCTGCCACGGTGGTGTCGGCCTTTGGCTTTACCACCGACAGCGGCGCACCGTGCTGGTCTGTCTCCGCGAGGACAGCGCGCGCCCTGGTCCGTGCCGCGTCCACTGTGACCCCTGGCCACTTCCCCAGCGCGCGGGTGCTGGTGCGGCTCCACTGGACATTCCAGCTCTTGACCCCTGACGGCTGCACGCGAAGGTGCAACTGCGGGACCAGCGTGTCCCAGATGCGGTAGGGCGTTGCCTCGGGCTTGGCTGCTTCGACGGTGGACGGATTGAGTCGCTTAGACTGCTTCATGGTGGGCCGTAACTGCGCTGTAACTGCAAAATGCAGTGTGCAGCCAAATCCAACGGGACGCAATGAGACTAGAAAACAAGGCTCAATGGGTCGATCCCTTGTGCCGCAAGGCCATATCTCGTCCTTCACACGGCAAGGGTCGCAGGTTCGAACCCTGCACCGCCCACCACGATTCAGTCGAAAAAGCCTCCGGAAACGGGGGCTTTTTTGTTGGCTTCGCTCGACCCTGCAATGTGTGGGCCATCTTCTTCCATGCGCAGGGGAGTAACACCCGCCCCCGGTCAACGCGTTCACTGCCTGGCAGTCAAATACGCGTCGTCGGCCAAGTCGAGCGCGGGGAGTTGGCCTGACACGCAGGCTCGATAGCGTGATTGGATTCCAAGGTAAAGAAGGGCGCGCTGCTGTCGATCATTCTCCTGCCTGCTTGGCAGGACAGGCAGGCGGGGCATCCGCACTGCCCATGGCGATGTCATCCAGACGTGGTCCTGCCCAGGCGCTCGCGTCATGGCATTGGACCAGGAACGGCGGATGCGAAATCGAGCGACGCTCAGCATCGCTCGCACACCCCGACCGAATCACCTGGACGGAGAACTTCTCAACCAACTTCCGCCTGCCCCGGCTTGCTGTTAGGATCCGGAAAAATGAACAATTCATTCAGGCATCCACGTATCGGCTGAATAGCCCGCACATAGGAAGGGGACAGCAATGAAGCTCTGTTCGACAGGAACGTCAGGCTACGAAGAAATGCTCTTGCTGCCCCGGCTGTTTCCCACGGGTACACGATGAGCCCGGCCGTTCGATTCTGGATGTATCTGGGAAGCCATCTCGGATTCTGTGCGGTCATCGCCTCGCTGCTTGCCCCGTTTGTGGGGGCATTCGTGAAAGCACTCGCTGATCAACCGGAGCTGTGCGCCAAGAGCGCCGCGATCGCCCCCCTCGGCACGGCGTTCGGTTTCTGCGGCATCGCCTTGCTTCTTGTCGGGGTATGGGGTGTCACCGGAGAGCTGTTGGGGTTGATGAGGTTCTACGACCGCAAAGGCGCAGACCGTGGTGAGGCACAGGCGACCCACCGCAAGGCCTTGCTGGTGGCAGTGGCTGCATTGTCGTGGGGGGCGTTGATCTCATTGATTGCCCTTTTTTCGCTGATACCGACTGCTTAGCCGCATGGCCAGACCGGCGCGTGCCGGCGGCCGGGTTGCGATAAGGTGGCACCTCGAGTCTTTCTGCCCGTCGTCCTGGAGACGCGCATGACCACCGCTCCAATGGATGCCACGTCTGACACCCCGGCTGATTACAGCGATGCGCTGTACCGGGTGTACCTGGAAGTAGGGGAGACGGACTTCACCGCGCGTGATGCCATCACCGCGTTCCTGGTCGAGCGCAGTACCGATCACCCCGCCTTCCACTTCGTCCCCGGGGCGCTGCGCGCCCGTGACCATGGGTACGAACTGCAACTGCCGATGCAGTTGATTCCCGAGGTGGTGCGTGCGCTGGCGGTCGCCAATATCGCGGTCTACCAGGTCCGGCGGCTCGGGCCGGCCTGATGCACCACCATGCCATGCAGACCACCAGGCCCCGCGTGCGCCGTGCGCTGCGTGCCGGTGGGTTCCTGCCTGCGCTGCTCTGCATGCCGCTGCCGGCGCTGGCATCCGATCCGGCGGGCATGCTGACCGTCTTCGTCGGCATGCCGATACTGGCGGTCGCTGTTGTGGTCCTGGGTGTGCTGGCACTGTTTCGACGACATGCCTGGGGACGCGGATTGGGCACCTTGGTCGGCGCATGCG
>NZ_QAIW01000125.1:0-1194 GCF_003061285.1 Stenotrophomonas sp. HMWF003
TCCTCACGCAGGGTTAAATTTTCCGTGACACATCCGGGGCCGTATCGGCCGACAATGCAGCCTGTTCCCCCTACCGGCCCGCCCGCCCCGATGAGCAGCGCCAAGCGTGTCCTGATCGTCGAAGACGACGTCCACATCGCCAACCTGCTGCGCATGCACCTGCGCGACGAAGGCTACGAGGTCACCCACGCCGCCACCGGCGACGAGGGCCTGGCCCTGCTCGAGGCGCAGCCCTGGAGCGCGCTGGTGCTGGACCTGATGCTGCCGGGCGTGGACGGGCTGGAGATCTGCAAGCGTGCCCGCGCGATGGCGCGCTACACGCCGATCATCATCACCAGTGCGCGGGCCAGCGAAGTGCATCGCATCCTGGGCCTGGAACTGGGCGCCGACGACTACCTGGCCAAGCCCTTCTCGATGCTGGAACTGGTGGCGCGGGTGAAGGCGCTGCTGCGGCGGGTGGAAGCCATGGCGCAGAACGCGCGCATCGACGCCGGTGAAACCGAGGTGGCTGGGCTGCGCATCGACCCGGTTGCACGCACCGCGCAGGTGGAAGGCCGGCCCCTGGAACTGACCCCGCGCGAGTTCGACCTGCTGTATTTCTTCGCCCGTCACCCGGGGCAGGTGTACTCGCGCATGGACCTGCTCAACCAGGTCTGGGGCTACCAGCACGACGGCTACGAGCACACCGTGAACACCCACATCAACCGGCTGCGCAACAAGATCGAGCGCGACCCGGCGGCGCCGCAGCGCATCCAGACGGTGTGGGGACGGGGCTACAAGCTGGTCGACACCGAAGGGGACGCGGCATGATCCGCCTGACCTTGTCCCAACGCCTGTCGGTGGTGTTCTGCGCGTTGCTGCTGGCCTGCTGCGGCGCGCTGCTGTGGATCCAGATGCGCAGCACCGCCATGCACGAACAGGAAACCGTGCAGCGGCTGTCGCGCGGGCTGGCCGAGCACATCGCACGCAGCGGCGAACTGATGGACGCGCGCGGCATGCGCGGCGGCGAAGTGCGCGCGCTGTTCGGCAAGCTGATGGCGGTCAACCCCAGCGTCGAGGTCTACCTGCTCGACGACGAAGGCCGCATCCTGGGCCACGACGCGCCCGACGGCCACCTCAAGCGCGACCGCGTGGACCTGGCCCCGGTGCGCGCGCTGCTGCGCGACGAGCCGCTGCCGATCCTCGGCGACGACC
>NZ_QAIW01000125.1:1204-7809 GCF_003061285.1 Stenotrophomonas sp. HMWF003
ACATGGGCCAGCGCCTGGGCGAACAATGGCAGCAGCTGCGCGAACAGGACCTGCAGCGGCGCGAACTGGTGGCCAACATCTCCCATGACCTGCGCACGCCGCTGTCGTCGCTGCATGGCTACCTGGAAACGCTGGCATTGAAGGACGCCACGCTGGGCGCCGACGAACGCCAGCGCTACCTCGGCATCGCGCTGGCGCAGAGCCGCAAGGTCGGCGCGCTGGCACAGGCGCTGTTCGAACTGGCCCGGCTGGAGCACGGCGGCGTCAGCCTGGACCTGCAGGCGTTCTCGCTGCCCGACCTGGTCCAGGACGTGTTCCAGAAGTTCGAGCTGGCCGCGCAGGCACGCCGGCAGACGCTCACCGCCGACATTCCGCCCGGGCTGCCCGCGGTCGTGGCCGACCTGGGGCTGATCGAGCGGGTGCTGACCAACCTGCTCGACAACGCGATCCGGCATACGCCCGAGGGCGGTCGCATCGAGGTAGTGCTGCGCGCGCAGGACGGCGAGGTGCAGGTGGCCATCGCCGATACCGGCCCGGGCATCGCGCCCGAGCGCCGCGCGTCGTTGTTCAGCACGCCGCCGGCACTGGGCAGTGCACGCCCGGACAGCGGCGGGTTGGGCTTGTTGATCGTGCACCGCATCCTGCAGCTGCACCACCGGCAGATCCGCCTGATGGACAGCCGCGAGGGCGCGCTGTTCGTGTTCACGCTGCCCATCGCGGCCGGCAAGGCGGCCCACGCGTAGAGCGGGGCTCTGCCCCGCTGCCCTGCGTTGCGGTGGTGTGCTTGCCGGGCAGAGCCCGGTATTACGGGGCGGGGTCGATTCGTCCATCCGTTGCCGGGCAGAGCCCGGCATTACGGGCCATTTTGGCGACGGGACAGCAGGACGCTGCGCAAAAAAAAGACCCGACAGAGGGAGGGTTCTGTCGGGTCTGGGATTGCGTGGGGGGAGGGACCCACGCAAATTCGATGCGGGTGTGGCTCAGCGCCTGGCAGCGCCCGCCTTGGTAGTGGCGTCCGCGAACGGACCCCGGACCAGCTCGCTGAAGGCTTCCGAAGCCTTCAGCCCCAGCCCGACCACTTCCTGGTGGGCATGGGTCCAACGGGCGAGGTTGTCACGGGCCAGCTGCGCGCCCTTGGGCAGCAGCGTGCCCGGTTCCTGTGACTGCGCGATTTCACCGAAGAACCCGCTGGTGGCGGTGATGTTCTTCTCCAGCGTCTTCAACTGCACGCCGAACATGCTTTCGGCATTTTCCAGCGCGAGCCGATTGGCACGCGTGGCCGTGGCGGCCAGCTGGCGGGTGTAGTCGCTGAAGGAATCGGTGAACGCGGACGCCATGGGAACGGCTCGAGAACGTTGATGCAATGCAGCATACGCCGAAAATATTGCATTGCAACATGTTGTTGCCAGTTGTGGTCCGGTTTCAGCTAAATCTTTTGCCAATCAATGAGTTGCGTTGGTTGGGGGCTGCGATGACTGGCCGGCAGCCGACCAACGGTCGGCTCTACCGCGCTGTGCACCCGCGCGCCGCCGGGTCAGCCGCGGTAGCGACAGCCGGAGGTGCAGGTTTCGTGGACGGTCACTTCGCTCAGCTGCGGCAGGGCCGGCTTGAGTTCGTCCCAGATCCAGATCGCCAGGCGCTCGCTGGTCGGATTCTCCAGGCCCGGGATGTCGTTGAGGTAGTGGTGGTCCAAGCGATCGTAGATCGGCTGGAAGGCGGCTTTGACGTCGCCGAAGTCCATGATCCAGCCGGTCTGCTCGCCCGGTTCGCCTTCCACTTTCAGTTCCACCCGGAACGAGTGCCCGTGCAGGCGCGCGCACTTGTGGCCCGGCGGCACGTTGGGCAGGCGGTGGGCCGCTTCGAGGGTAAAGACTTTGAAGATTTCCATGCCGCCATTGTAGCGGTCGGCCCTGGCCGGCGTGGGACGGGGCATGGATGCAGATGCAACAAAATCTATCCATCCGGATGAAGAGATGTTAGTTTCTCTTATATCCGTATGAAGAGATGTTATTGGCCGGTTCATCGCCAGGCATGGATTACTGCGGAACTTGTCGTCCACCACCCCACTGAAGTTCATGCCCAAGCACACCCTTCTTGTAGCAGCGTTGTCTGCTGCTCTGGCCACGCCTTTGCCTGCGTTTGCCGATACCGCCACCGATGCCACCGCCGCCGGCGACAGCAAGACCCTTGCCGCCGTGCGCGTCACCGGCTCCAACATCAAGCGCACCGACACCGAGTCGGCCAATCCGGTGCAGGTGATCGACCGCCAGCAGCTGGAGGAGACCGGCAAGGCCACCGTCGCCGACCTGCTGCGCTCGATCTCGGCCAACACCGGCAACGCCAACAACGAGACCACCAACAACGGCTGGGCGTCCGGTTCGGCCGGCATCGGCCTGCGCGGCCTGTCGCAGAAGAACACGCTGGTGCTGCTCAACGGGCGCCGCCTGGCCAACTACGGCTTCCCGGCTGGCGGCCTGTCGGACACCTTCGTCAACCTCAACGCGCTGCCGCTGGTGGCCGTGGAACGCATCGAAGTGCTCAAGGACGGCGCCTCGGCGGTGTACGGCTCGGACGCGGTGGCCGGCGTGGTCAACATCATCACCCGGCAGAATTTCCAGGGCGCCGAACTCGGTGGCA
Organism: Stenotrophomonas sp. HMWF003; assembly: GCF_003061285.1. Lineage (NCBI taxonomy): Bacteria > Pseudomonadati > Pseudomonadota > Gammaproteobacteria > Lysobacterales > Lysobacteraceae > Stenotrophomonas > Stenotrophomonas sp. HMWF003. The sequence goes on from NZ_QAIW01000125.1 coordinate 3,842, forward strand.
GCCTCGGCACCGCCGACCAGGGCGGGTTGGACGAGCAGAACCTGAAGTTCATCGGCGGCATCGGTGACCTCGACGCCGACGGCTACAACATCCTGGTCAGCCTGGAAGGCTACAACCGCGAACGCCTGGACCAGGACCAGCGCGACCTCACCAAGTCCGGCATCTACACCGACAAGCCCGGCGGCCGCTGGAACGGCTGGTCGGCCAAGGGCGCGCGCTACCTCATCAACGGCACCTCGGTGCCGATGCTCGACGCCAACGGCAATTGCCCCGAGGGCTCCACGCTGGTGGCGAGCGCGCCGATCGATGGCCTGGCCGGCAACACCTGCGGCTTCAACCAGGCCCCGTACACCACGCTGATTCCGTCCACCAAGCGCTATCAGGCCTACGTCAACGGCACCTTCCGGGTGAACGACAGCGTCGAGGCGTTCGGTGAAGTGCTCTACAGCGACATCAAGGGCGTGTCCTGGTTCGGCAGCAGTCCGTTCTTCACTTTGGAAAGCGGCCGTTTCGCGCTCAACGCCGATACCGGCCTGGCCGAACCGGTGTCGTCCAACCTGCCGGCGAGCAGCCCGTACAACCCGTACGGCCGCGCCGTGCCGATCGAGTACACCTTCTTCAACCTTGGCCCGACCATCAAGACCAACCGGTCGCAGGCCTACCGCGGCCTGGTCGGGCTGCGCGGCAGCCTGCAGAACTGGGACTGGGAAGTGGGCGCGTTCGGCGCACGCAGCAGCGAGCGCGAAACGGTGTCCGGCGGCTTCGCCAACCGTTACGCACTGGCCACCGCACTGGCCAACGGCAGCTACAACCTGCTCAACCCGGCGGCGACAGCGCCGGAGGTGCTCAACGCGATCAACATCAGCACGCTGCGCCCGGCCGAGTCGGTGCTGCAGGGCGTGGATGCGAAGATCTCCGGCGCGCTGGGCCACACCTGGGCCGGTGAGATCGGCTTCGCCGCGGGTGCCGAATGGCGCCGCGAGAAGCTCGATTCCAACAACCCGTGGCAGATCGATGCCGGCCTGCAGATCCGCCCGGCCATCGCCGAAGTGCACGGCGAGCGCAAGGTCACGGCGGCCTATGCCGAAGTCAACGTGCCGCTGGCCGAGCGCCTGGAGCTGCAGGCGGCCGCGCGCGCCGACCACTACAGCGACTTCGGCGATGCATTCTCGCCCAAGCTGAGCCTGCGCTGGCAGCCGTGGGACATCCTGCTGGTGCGTGCGGCCGCCTCCAAGGGCTTCCGCGCACCGTCGCTGTCGGAGAATTCCAACAGCACCAGCATCGCCTACGGCAGCGTGATCGACCCACGTGATCCGGACGTGCCGGGCTCGCGGCAGAACCCGACCTTCTTCACCGTGGGCAACAACGACCTCAAGCCCGAGCGCACCAAGAGCTTCAATGCCGGCATCGTGCTTTCGCCGTGGTCCAACACCAGCCTGAGCGTGGACTACTACCGCATCGAGCTGGAGAACCTGGTGGGCACCAACAACACCCAGACCCTGGTCACCGACAACGTGCCCGGCGCGGTGCTGCGCGATGAGCGCGGCAAGCTGCTGGCGGTATACAACCGCTACCAGAACCTGAGCGAGCTGAAGACCTCCGGCATCGACGTGGAACTGCGCCAGCGCTTCCCGACCGAACGCGCCGGCGACTTCGCGCTCAGCAGCGCCTTCACCCACGTGCGCAACTACAGCCGCCCGACCGTGGTCGGTGGCCCGCTGGTCGACTACGCCGGCAGCAACCTCGGCGCGACCCTGCCCAAGAACAAGGCCACCACCACCTTCGACTGGAGCTACGGCGATTTCCGCACCGCGCTGACCTGGTACTACACCAGCGGCTACGACCAGAAGGCCAGCGCCGCGGCCACCGCCGTACAGGACCGCGTGGATGCGTACAGCCAGTTCGATCTGTACCTGGCCTACACCGGCGTGGAAAAGCTGACCCTGTACGCCAAGATCCAGAACCTGGCCGACGAGGAACCGCCGTACGACGCGTCCTTCCCGGGCATCCGCGCACCGTACGACTTCAGCCAGTACGACCTGCGCGGGCGCTACTTCACGGTGGGCTTCGACTACCGCTTCTGAACCTGCGGGCCGGTCGCCTTCGCGCCGGCCCGGCACCTGGCTGCACCGGAGCGTGCGCATCCATCGGGGCCGGCGGAGATGCCGGCCCGCTTCATGGGGAACTGCTGTGTCTTTGCATCGTGTCGTGTCACGTCCCATCACCTGGCTGGTGGGCGCGTTGTGGTTGCTGGCCGCGCCAGCGTTCGCGCAGAGCGCGTACTTCTTCCCGCAGGGCGGCGAGTTCGATCCGTCCATTCCCACCCCGCAGCAGTTCCTCGGTTACGAGATCGGCAGCCGCTACACGCGGCACGACCAGCTGGTGGCCTACTTCAACGAACTGGCCAAGCACTCGGACAAGATCAAGGTCGAGCAGATCGGCAGCAGCTACGAGGGCCGCCCGCTGGTGATCGCCACGGTGACCTCGGCGCAGAACCAGCAGCAGCTGGAAATGCTGCGCCGCCAGCACGTCACCCTGGCCGATCCGGCGCAGCCGCTGAGTGCGGCCGGCAACAGCCCGGTGGTGGTGTGGCTGGGCTACAGCGTGCACGGCAATGAAACCTCCAGCGGCGAAGCCGCCTTGCTCACCGCCTACTACCTGGTGGCCAGCCGCAGCGCCGACACCGCGCAGTGGCTGCAGCAGGCGGTGGTGCTGTTCGACCCGGCGCAGAACCCGGACGGGCGCGACCGCGCGGCCAGCTGGCACAACGCCTATGCCTCCTCGCCGGCCTCGGCCGACCCGGCCGACAAGGAACATGTGGAACCGTTCCCGCAGGGCCGCACCAACCATTACTTCACCGACCTCAACCGCGACTGGCTGGCCCTGACCCAGCAGGACACGCGGCCGAAGATCGCCTACTTCCACCGCTGGTATCCCAACGTCCAGATCGACTTCCACGAGATGGGCAAGGACAGCACCTACTACTTCGAGCCGTCGCCGGCGAGCATGCACAGCCCGCTGTTGCCGGCCTCGTCCTACGCGTTCAACAAGACCCTGGCCAAGTACCACGCCCAGGCACTGGACGCCTTGGGGTCGCTGTACTACACCGGCGAAAACTTCGACAACTTCTCGCCGGTGTACGGCTCCACCTACCCGGACTTCCACGGCGCAGTCGGCGTCACCGTCGAACAGGCCAGTTCGCGTGGTCGCGTGCAGGAATCGGTGAACGGACCGTTGACCTTCCCCTTCACCATCCGCAACCAGGTGGCCACCGGGCTGGGCACCATCCGCGGCGCGGTAACCGAGCGCGATGGCCTGCTCAAGCTGCAGAAGGACTTCTTCCAATCGGCGCTGAAGCAGGCCGGCCAGCAGCCGGTGAAGGCATTCGTGTTCGGCGACGCGCACGATCCCGGGCTGACCGCCAAACTGCTGGACCTGCTGCTGCAGCACCAGATCACCGTGGAAGCATTGAGCACCGCCGTGACCGTGGATGGCCAGCGCTTCGAGCCCGGCAGCGCCTACGTGGTGCCCACCGCGCAGCCGCAGTTCCGGCTGGTCCATTCGATCTTTGCCGACACGCCGCCGATCAAGGGTGACGTGTTCTACGGCAGCACCTCCTATGCGATCGCACCGGCCTACGGCGTGGCGTTTGCCGGCAGCCGCAGCCGCATCGGCGGTGGCGCGCGCGTGACCGCAGTCGCCCCGGCCCAGGGCGGCGTGGTGGGCGGGCAGGCCGGCTACGCCTATGTGCTGGACTGGCGCGACTACAACGCCAGCCGCGCGTTGTATGCACTGCAGGCACGTGGCCTGCTGACCCGCGCCGCGTTCCAGCCGTTCACCGCTGCCACCGCCGACGGCGAGCAGACGTTCGCGCGCGGCAGCGTGGTGATTCCGGTGGCGGGGCAACCGCTGGCCGGTGCGGCGCTGCTCGCGGCCGTGGATGAAGCGGCGCGCAGCAGCGGCGTGCG
>NZ_QAIW01000126.1:0-2207 GCF_003061285.1 Stenotrophomonas sp. HMWF003
CCTGCCGCCCGCTGGCCACCTTCCTGCGCGCCAGCCCGGACGACGCGCCGCGCGGGCAGCCGCTGCCGGACGACGCGCCCGCGGCGCACGACGCAGCGGACGATGCGCTGGCGCAGGCCTTGCCGCCGGACGGTTCGGTGTTTGATCCGCCACCGGGCGAACGCGATGACCCGGCCTACAGCGCGGGAGACGCATCGCAACGACAGCCGGCGCATGCAACGGCCACCGCCGACGATGACACCGCGCACGCCACCACCCGCGACCCGGTGACGCAGCACGATGCGGCCATCGATGACAGCGCCGGAGTGGAGCCGCCAGCGACGGTGATCGGCGCCAGCGCCACGCCCGCACCCAGCTTCATGCGGCTGCGCGCCGCGCGCCTGCACACCCCGCGCTGGCAGTGGGGCGTACTGGCCGGGCTGGTGCTGTTGCTGGTGCTGCAGATCGCCGTGGCCGACCGCGCGCGGTTGGCGGCCGATGCCGGCAGCCGCCCCTGGATTGCCGGTCTGTGCAGCGTGCTGCGCTGCACGTTGCCTGCGTGGCAGGAGCCGGCAGCGTTCAGCATGATCAGCCGCGACGTACGTCCGGTGCCGGGCCAGCCCGGTGCACTGCAGGTGCAGGCCAGCTTCCGCAACGATGCGCGCTGGGCCCAGGCCTGGCCCGCGCTGCGGTTGTCGCTGTCCGATGCCGATGGCCGCGTGATCGGCACCGGGGTGTTTGCCCCGCACGATTACCTGGACCGTTCGCTTGACGCCACCAGCGTATTGGAACCTGGCCAAAGCGCGCAGATTGCATTCCGTGTACGCGAGCCGGCCGCATCCACCGTCGCATTCACCTTCGAGTTCCAGTAGCCGTGCCTGGCGCGTCCAGCGTGGCAGCCTGCCCACGCACGCGCTAGACTGGCCCCCTACAATTCTCCGACCGGGGCTGCTGTCCGCCCCGGCATCTGCACCGGGAACCTCCTTGAACGCTGTCCTTTCTCGTCCTGACAATAGTCGTGGCGCGCCGAAGCCACCGCTGCGCGAACACGTGGCCCAATCGGTCCGACGCTACCTGCGCGACCTGGATGGCTGCGATGCCGACGATGTGTACGAGATCGTGCTGCGCGAAATGGAAATCCCGTTGTTCGTGGAAGTGCTCAACCACTGCGAAGGCAACCAGAGCCGCGCCGCGGCCATGCTGGGCATCCATCGCGCCACGCTGCGCAAGAAGTTGAAGGAATACGGCATCGCCACCTGATGCCGTGCATCGACCGACGGTCGATGCCTACCGGTCCGGGCGAACGGCGCTGGCCGTCACGCGCTCCAGAAGTACCGCACCAGGTGGAAGAACACCGGCGCGGCGAAGCACACCGAATCCAGCCGGTCGAGCATGCCGCCGTGGCCCTCGATCATGTGGCCCCAGTCCTTGATGCCGCGATCGCGCTTGATCGCCGACATCACCAGGCCACCCCAGAAGCCCATCAGATTCACCGCCAGCGACATGCCGAACGCCTGCCACGGCGTGAACGGGGTCAGCCACCACAGGGCCGCACCCAGCGCACTGGCCGACAACACGCCGCCGATGAAGCCTTCCACGGTCTTGGACGGCGACAGCTTCGGCGCGATCAGGCGCTTGCCGATCAACTTGCCCCAGATGTACTGCAGCACGTCCGAGGACTGCACCACGATCACCAGGAACGCGAACAGCAGCAGGTTGCGCGCCGGGTCCACCCCGGCCAGCCTGAGGTTCAGCAGCGCCGGTACGTGTGAAATGCAGAACACGCAGATCATCAACCCCCACTGCACCTTGGACGTCCGCTCCAGGTAATCGGTGGTGTCGCCGCCGATGGTGGCGAGGATCGGCAGGAACAGGAACGCGTAGACCGGAATCAGCAGCGTGTACATGCCGTACCAGTCGGTCCACACCAGCCAGTACTGCCACGGCAGCACCACGTAGAACGCGGCCAGCAACGCGTAGTAATCGCCGGCGCGGGTGGGCGTGAGCGTGATGAACTCGCGCAGCGCGAACAACGACACCAGCGCGAACAGCAGCACCACGCCGGTGCGCCCGAAGAAGAACGCCAGCGCAACCACCGCGGCCATCACCCACCACGCGCGGATCCGCGAGACCAGGTTGGCCAGCACGCTGCTGGGCGCATGCCGCGCGCGCCAGCGCAGGGTTTCGGCGATCACCGTGGCCACCGACGTGGCGCAGTTGTCCACGCA
>NZ_QAIW01000012.1:0-3235 GCF_003061285.1 Stenotrophomonas sp. HMWF003
TTCCATTTCCGATTCATTGCCATTCCTTTGATATGAGCCAATACAGCGGGCGCATTGTATGCCATACGCCCGCCCCAGATTCTCGCTCCTGGCGGCCCACCCGACAACGGCTCACGAACCAAAAAAAATGGCACCGCAAGCGGTGCCATTCCAGGAATGCACTGAGGAGAGAGTTCAATGCATGCCGCGGAACGCGAGGGTCAAGGCGAGGATCGACAGGATCACTGCGATGGTGCCGTCGAGGATGCGCCAGGTCTTAGGCTTGGTGAACAGCGGGGCCAGCAGGCGCGCGCCCAGGCCCTGGGCGGTCAGCCACAGGCAGCTGGCGGTGAACACGCCGGCCGCGAAGGCCATGCGCGCATTGCCGAAGTTCTCCGCGATGCCGCCGATGACCATCATGTCGAGCCAGAAATGCGGGTTGATCAGCGAGAAGCCGACCGCCGACATCAGCACCGCGCGGCGCGAGGTGCTGTCGCCGTCGTCCACGTGCATGCCGCCGCCACCGGCCAGCGCACGCCGCGCCGACTGCCAGGCGTACCACGCCAGGAAGGCCACGCCGCCCCACAGCACCACGGTGGTCAGCCACGGCAGCGCCTGGGTCAGGGTGCGCAGGCCGGCCACGCTGGCGAAGATGAAGATGCCATCGATGGCCGCACAGGTCGCCACGACCGGCACGATGTGCTTGCGCAGGATGCCCTGGCGCAGGATGAAGGCGCTCTGTGCACCGACCACCGCGAACAGGCCGATGCCGGTTGCCGCACCACTGAACCACGCGGCCAGACCGGGGCCGCCGGAGATGAAGGAGAACATGGGATACCGCCTTGTCTTGCGTATGGGGGCGGTGCCTCGCCAAGGCGTACAGCACCGGATGGCGCATATTGTCGCGCCGCAACATGGAAAAGTAGAGCTAAACTTGCTTAACCACCATTAGCCAGGCTTAAGACCATGCGGATCGACCATGCCCAGCTTCGTGCCCTTGCCGCCGTGGTCCGCGAAGGCAGTTTCGAGCGCGCCGCACAGTCGCTCAATGTCACCTCTTCGGCGGTGTCGCAGCGGATCAAGGCGCTGGAAGACCGGGTGGGACGGCTGCTGGTCAAGCGCTCCTCCCCCGCCGTGGCCACCCCCGAGGGCCAGGTGCTGGTGCAGCTGGCCGAACAGACCGCCCTGCTGGAGCACGACGCCCTGCACCGGATGGGCCTGGCCGACGAAGACCTGCCACACGCCAGCATCCCGGTGGCGGTGAACCACGACAGCCTGGAAACCTGGTTCCCCGAGGCGGCCCGCAGCTTCGCCTCGCAGACCGGGACCACCCTGGACCTGCGCCTGGAAGACCAGGACCACACCGTGGCGCTGCTGCGCCAGGGCGCGGTGCTGGGCGCGGTGACCACGCTGGACGAGCCGGTGCAGGGCTGCCAGATCCATGCGCTGGGCAGCATCCGCTATGCCGCCACCTGCACCCCGGCGTTCCATGAGAAGCACTTTTCGAAGGGGGTCAACGCGCAGTCGCTGGCGCAGGCCCCGGTGCTGGTGTTCAACCGCAAGGACGACCTGCAGGCCCGCTTCGCCCGGCGCCTGGCCGGCGAGGACCTGCCGCTGACCGCGCCGACCTGGTGGATTCCCTCCACCCGCGCCTTCGTGCAGGCCAACCTGGGCGGGCTGGGCTGGACCATGAACCCGCTGCCGCTGGTCAAGCGCCACCTGGAGGCCGGGCGCCTGGTCTACATGAAGCAGCGCGCATGGGAAGACGTGCCCCTGTACTGGCAGCACTGGAAGGGCGATGTGCAGACGATGGCGCTGCTGACCCGGGCGGTGCTGGCCGCCTCGGCGGCGCTGGTGCGAAAGAAGCGATAACCCCCGCCGGTAGAGCCGACCGTTGGTCGGCTGCCGTACCGGGCCCTACCCCGGCCCTACACGACCCGACCACCCCGCCCGGCGCAGCATCGGCGCATTCCAGCCGTGGGGGCGTCGATGGACAGCGATCCGGTCTACCTGCACATCCGGGTGGTGCTCAGCATCATCCTGGGCCTGAGCATCACCACCCTGCTGCGCGGGCTGGCCTCGATCATCGAGCACCCGAAACGACGCGGCTGGTCGTGGATCCACCTGTGCTGGGTGGTCTGGGCGCTGCTGTCGGTGGTGACCTTCTGGTGGTGGGAGTTCCGCCTGGGCGAGGTGCGGCACTGGAATGTGGAAACTTACCTGTTCGTGATCGGCTACTGCGCGTCGTGGTTCATGCTCTGCACCCTGCTGTTCCCTGACGACGTGCGCGAATTCGGCAGCCTGGAAAACTACCTGCTGCAGCGGCGTGGCGGGTTCTTCGGGGTGCTGGCGCTGATCACGGTGCTGGACCTGGTGGACACCGCGATCAAGGGCCACAGCCGCTGGCAGATGCTGGGCCAGGCGTACTGGGTGCATACGGTGCTGATGCTGGCCATCGCGGCGTTGGGCATGACGATGAAAACGCGGCGCGGGCACCTGTGGCTGGCACTGGCGGCGCTGGGCTACCAGTGCGGGTATTTCGCCGCGGAGTACTTCACGCTGGGGAGCGATTGAGCGCGCCTGGAGGGGAACGTGGATACGGCGTGGGAGCAGGCTGCGTCTAATCGGTACCCGGGTCTGCGCCGACCCGGAGCGTGGTACGAATCATCTGAGCCTCTGCGCCTCGCCATGGTTGCAGGCTGTACCCGAATTCCACCGTGACGTCAGCGGGCTGACCGGGCTGCTGGCCGATGGCATGCTGCATCAATATCCAGCGCAACCGTCGCGATTGCGCAGGCTCGATCACCTGCAGGTGATCAAGAAGCCGGGAATTGGGCGGTCCCATCCGATTCCGAATGCGCTTTCCAGAGTGGTTGTCCACAAAGGTGATTGTCGGTCCACGGCGTTGGTAGTACTCCAAGGGCAGGACGACCGGTTCTGATCCCGTATTGCGTATCTCCAGTTCGACATCCAGTCTGCCGTCGGAGAAGCGGCAGCGGGCATCCAGGCAGCGCGCATGCAGTTCAACGGACGCATCGGCCTCACCTGCCGATACCGACAGGTGGGGTAAAGACACCAAGGCCAGCAGGAACAGCGCCCTGCACCAGTGCGTGGCATATCGCTTGTCCAGCACCCGATTCCGCCGGGGCCGGTCGACGGCGGCAGTGGATGTACTCGGCAGCGCCGTCATGTCGGGAACAGCGCGCCTCAGCGCGCGCCCTCGCCCACCCGCCCGTCCACGATGTGCAGCCTGGCG